>NZ_JBGTFM010000454.1:0-13003 GCF_041747255.1 Blastomonas sp.
TCGCCTGCCGCACTCAGCGCAGCATAACGATCCGACAGATCAAAGAAACCAGGCTGGCCCACCATCATCGCCTCCGCTCAATCAAGAAGGCGAGTGAATCAGATCACCACTCCAAATGCGAGGGTTTTTCGAGGCGTCCAGTTGTACCGTCAGCGTAACTTCTGTGGAGTGTCGCGCGAATAACCCCTAGCATGACAACGATGAACACCGCCGCCGCACCGCTGGAAATTCAGCAAGATCTCGCGCCGCCTGAGCCTGTGCCGGCTGAGCAGGACCATTATCATGCGCGCAGCACGCGGGTATGGCACTGGGTGAACCTAGTGGCGCTCATCGCCCTGTTCATGAGCGGTCTGATGATCTTCAATGCGCATCCCAGCCTGTATTGGGGCGAGGCGGGCAACCGCACCGAACCCGGCTGGCTGATGATCGGTGCGCGCGGTGAAACCGGTTTCGTGCGTGTTGGCTCCGTGCAGATCACCAGCACCGGCGTACTCGGACGGTGGGAGGACGCCGATGGCATCAGCCGCAATCGCGCCTTTCCCTATTGGGCCACCATCCCCTCGGACTATAATCTTGCTGACGCCCGGCACTGGCATTTTTTCTTCGCATGGATTTTCGCGTTCGGGCTGCTCGCTTTCATGGTTGTCAGCCTGTTCAACGGCCATCTCATGCGCGAGATTGCGATGCGCAGCCATGAATGGCGACCGTCGACCCTCTGGCAAACCATCGTCGACCACGCGCGCCTGCGCTTTCATACCGAGACCGGTGAAAGCTATAATCCGCTCCAGAAACTGAGCTACATCGCAATCATCTTCGTGGCGCTGCCACTGATGATTGTGACGGGCCTGGCCATGTCGCCGGCGGTGGACGCTGCGCTGCATTTCCCCAGTATCATGTTTGGCGGCAGACAGAGCGCGCGGTCGATCCACTTCATCATCGCCTTTGCCTTGGTTGCCTTTTTGGTTGTCCATGTCGCCCTGGTGCTGATCCACAAGCCGTTGACGCTGCTGCGCGGTATGACCATCGGAGCGCGGCGATGACCGAAATTGCCCAACCGCTAGAGTCGTCTTTGCGGCTGACTCGTCGCGCCTTGGTCGGTTCGCTCGCCCTAGGCGCGGGCGGCTTGTTGACCGGCTGCGATGCGCTCAACGCAAATCAGAGATTTCGTGACACGTTGCGTCTTGCCGAGACCGGCAACATGGCGGTGCATCGGCTGATGGGTGGACGCAGCGGACTGGCACGTGAATATTCACCGCGCGATATTGGCCATGCCTTCCCTGCCAATGGCACGCGGATGCCCGACGATCCGGTCTATCAGCGCGAGGCGGCGACGGCGTTTGCCGATTGGACGCTGGCGATCGACGGGCTGGTCGAGCGCCCCACCCGCTTTGCGCTGGGGCAAATTCGCGCGATGCCGCGCCAGACACAGATCACCCGGCACGATTGTGTCGAAGGCTGGAGCGCCATCGGCAAATGGACCGGGGTCAACCTGTCTTATCTGCTCGACCAGGTCGGTCTGCGGGACAGCGCGCGCTATCTGGTATTTCACTGCGCCGACACGCTGCGCGCCGGGCCTTATTATGAAAGCATTGATATGGTCGATGCCCGTCACCCGCAAAGCATGATCGCATGGGCGCTCAACGACGCGCTGCTGCCGGTCGGCAATGGCGCGCCGCTGCGGCTGCGGGTTGAGCGGCAACTGGGTTACAAGCACGCGAAATACGTGCGCAGGATCGAGGCGGTGGCCGACTACCGCCTCGCTTATGGTGGCGGCGGCGGCTATTGGGAAGACGCAGCAGGCTATGAATGGTATGCTGGCATCTGACCGATGAACTGAAGAGCGGCGTGGCCAAATGGCAATGATTGACCGATTTTTGGGCAAGCTGATCAGGCGCGGCACGCTTCAACTGATCGATCACCGCGGCGCCATCCACAATTTCGGTACGCCCGCGCCCGGCTTTCCTGACATCACCGTGCGGCTGGCGGATGCCGGAGTGGCGCGCTTCATCGCGTTGCGCCCCCGGCTTGGGGCTGGCGAGGCGTTCATGGATGGTCGGCTGATCATCGAGCGCGGCGATGTGATGGACTTGATTGCGCTGGTCCGCGCCAATGCGCCCTGGGAAAAGGGTGGCCAGCTCAAGCCACGCGGACCAGTGAGGCGCGCGGCCAAGGCCGTCGCAGGACGGATCAACCAATTTAACAATGCCCGCACATCGCAAGCCAATGTGGCGCATCATTATGACCTCGATGATCGGTTGTATGACCTGTTTCTGGACGCCGACAAGCAATATAGCTGCGCCTATTACACCGATCCTGCCAACAGTCTCGAGCAGGCGCAGGACGACAAAATGGCGCATATCGCCACCAAGCTGGCGCTGCAGCCGGGGCAGCGGGTGCTTGATATCGGCTGCGGCTGGGGCGGCATGGCGCTGTATCTCAACCGCGTGGCTGATGTCGATGTGTTGGGTATCACGCTATCGCAAGAGCAGTTGAAGGTCGCGCGCGAACGGGCGGAGGCGGCAGGTGTGGCAGACCGGGTGCGCTTTGAGCTGATCGATTATCGCGCGCTGACCGGCCGGTTTGACCGTATTGTGTCGGTAGGCATGTTCGAGCATGTCGGCGCGCCTCAGTTCGCCGCCTTCTTTCGCCAATGCCGTGATCTGCTTAGCGATGATGGCGTGATGCTGCTCCACACCATCGGGCGGATGGGTGGGCCGGGCAGCACCGATGCTTTCACGACCAAATATATCTTCCCCGGCGGCTATATCCCCGCGCTCAGCGAAATCGTGCAGGCGAGCGAGCCGGCGCGGATGATCGTCACCGATGTCGAGACACTGCGTCTGCATTACGCACACACGCTGCGCGCATGGTATCATCGCACGCTCGCCAAACAGGCCGAGATTGAGGCACTGTACGATGCGCGCTTCTTCCGCATGTGGACATTCTATCTGGCGGGCGCGACGGCAGCCTTTGAGCATGGCGGGATGTGCAATTATCAGGTCCAGCTCACGCGCAGCCGCCATGCGCTGCCAATCACGCGCGATTATATGGTTGAGGCAGAGGCGCGTTATCGCGGTTAGAGCATTTTAAAGTTGACAGTTTTCGGTCAACGGCTCGGGAAATGCGGCATTACAGCAATCAATTCAGGCGCTGTACCAGCCCACGCCATCGCGTTCGGTGCAGGTGGCCCGGCCTGCACATTCCAGATAGCGCAGATGCGCCCGCGCCTCGCCGGTGGCAATGCCGTAGACGCTGTCATCGACCGCGCGTGAGAACAGCAGGCTGAACGTGTCGACCGCGCGCATCTCCTGTGACTTCAATGCGGCCTCGAGCGCGTCAAGCCGCTCAAGATGCCCCGCCGCCAGCGTATCGAGCCGGGCATGGACGCCAATGAACGGAAAGCCGTGCGCGGGCAGCACCAACTCCTCGCCGGTCAGTGCGGCGCGGAATTTGGCGATGCTTGCGAGCCACTCGCCCAGCGGATTGGCGGTTGGTTCGCTCGCCATCATCGAGACATTTGAGGTGATGCGCGGCAGAATCTGGTCCCCGGCGATGATCACCTTGCCCGGCTTGTCGAGCAGGCAGACGTGTTCGGGCGTATGCCCGCCGCCGGTCATGACGGTCCAGATGCGCGCCCCGATGCTGATATCAGCTCCATCGTCGAGCCGAACATGACCGATCGGCACATCAGAGACCATCCGCGCGAAATTGCCCCAACCGCGCAGGCGCATCGCCTCGATCCTCGCCTCGTCCCATCCGGCATGGCGCATCTCGGCCAGTGCCTCGGCCGGCGGTTCGGCGCGCACATCGCTGGTCAGCATCCGCGCCATCAGCCATTCGGTGCGGTTCATCCATAGCCGCACCCCTAACTTGCGGCACAGCCATCCGGCGGCACCGACATGATCGGGATGGAAATGGGTGACGAGCACGCGGGTGATCCGGCGACCGGCAAGGCCGCCAGCGAACAGGCGTTTCCAGGCATCGGTGGTCGCTGGCATATACAGCCCGGTATCGACAATCGCGAGGCCTTCGCCGTGCGCGTCATGATCGTCAAGCAGCCAGATGTTGATATGGTCGAGCGATCCGGGCACCGGCAGCCGGGTCCAGCCCAGCCCCGACGCGATGGCGAAATATTCGCCATAGCCGGGGGCATGATCCCCCAACGGATAGGTCAGCCCGCGAAATTCCTTCGCCTCAAGCCCGTGATCCGCAAGCGACACATCATAGGCCGGGGGGCTGGTCGGTGCCGGTGATGGGACCGCCATCTCCGCCGCACCGGTCGCAACCCCTGCCTCGCCATCGCTCATCAGGCGTTACCGGTGGCTTCGGCCTCATCCTCGCCCAGCAGCGCAGCCTCGATCTCGGCATTGCGCAGCGCCTCGTCAGCCGCCTTGTGCGCAGCATCGCGTTCGGCGCGCAGTTCCTCGATCAGCGCCTCGCGGTCGCCGCCCAGTCGGGTATCGGCCACAACCTCTTCAACGATGCCCGCCTTTTTCGCCGCCTTGGCGACGATTGCGTCGAGCTCGCGCTGCGAACACAGGCCCAGGGTCACCGGGTCCTTGGGCTGTATGTTTGAAATGTTCCAATGGCTGCGGTCGCGGATCGCGGCGATGGTGTTGCGGGTCGTGCCAATCAGCTTGCCAATCTGCGCATCGGAAATTTCCGGGTGATTGCGCAGTATCCATGCAATGCCATCGGGCTTGTCCTGCCGCTTGGACACCGGCGTGTAGCGCGGTCCCTTGGTGCGGCGCACCTGCGCGGGGCCGACCTGGATTTTCAGCCGGTATTCGGTGTCCGCCTGACCCTTCTCGATTTCGGCCATGGTCAACTCGCCCGCCCGCACCGGATCACGCCCGGTATATTTGCTGCTGGCCAGATCATCGGCCATCGCCTGCACTTCAAGAATGTGCAGGCCGCAGAAACTGGCAATCTGGTCGAAGCTGAGGCCCGTGTTGTCCACCAGCCACGATGCGGTGGCATGGGGCATCAACGGCTGAGGGTTGGCAGACATGTGGGTTCCTTTACAAATAAATATGGCCACCCCTCGCGGGGTGGCCGATCATGCAAAAGTCTATACGCCAAAGCGCAGCGGGGGGCAAGCGGAACGCGTTTCGTGCTAGTCAGGGCTTTAGACCGAAGCGGGCGTAGCTGCGCTCCAGCGACGGCGTCATTCTGCGCGCGATAGCAAGATCATGGGCAGCCTGGTCGGAAAAGCCGAGACGCTTGTTCACGATCGCGCGAAGGAAGCGACCTGCGGTCATTCCCGGCGCTTGAAGCAAAGCGGCGTCAAGGTCTCTCAGCGCGTCTTCAGCGCGGTCAAGGCGCAGCCAAACGAGCGCACGGCTGTCGAGAATGCCAGCCGTGCTGTCGCTGAGTTCAAGCGCAGACGTGCAGTCTTTCAAAGCCGTTTCAATCTGGACGTTGCGCGTTGCCTTGGCCCAGCAGCGGCGGTTGAGGAGGTCCGGCGACCCCGGCTTTTCGACGACCAGTGCGTCGAACTCGGCAATGGCGTCCTCGGCACTGCCGAAATCTCCGAGCATCGATGCCTTCGCGAGCCGATAATCATAACGCGTCTTGCCGCCCAGTGCGATCCGCTCGTCAAGCAGCGCCGTGGCTTTCGATACATCACCCAGTTCCGCAGTGAACAGCGCAACCGTTGTATTAGCGATGACTGAGGCCGGGTCGAGCTTGCGCGCGGCTTCCGCATCGCTCAGCGCACCTGCCAGATCGCCGCGTTCGACGCGCACATTGGCCCGGTCTATATAGGCTTCGGCCGAGGGCAGGATCGCCAGTTGCCGGGTGAGCATGGCCTCTGCGGTCTTGAAGTCGCCAATGCCGCGATGGAACGAAAAGCTGCTTTCCAGCGCGGTGATATTGTCTTCATCGGCATCGGCAACGGCCTTTGCGTAAACCGCCTTGATCGCATCGAGCTGTGACGCGGATGGCGCGCTGTCGAGATTCCAGCGGCGGACGGCATCGTCCGGTGCGATCATGCGCGGCGAACGCGATAGGGTTGTCGCCACCCGGTCGCGTTCTGAAGCGATGGCGGCGGCTGGAATTTCGGTGCCTGATGCTGCCAGTGTCTCATCAACCGTGACGATCCCGTCAGCTATGGTCAGCGCGCGTCTGATCGTCCGGCCGGCGATTTGCGTGTCGAGCTGCTCGTCACCCTCAATGGCATAGCCCTTGCCGCCATCGGGGAGCCGAACACGCATACGGTACCGCATCAGATCGGGCTCGCCGGTCGCGACGGGAATGTCTGCCCATGCCGGTCGTGCCCGGTCGGGTTCGAATTCGACCAGGCCCGGCACCCGCGACAACCAGCGTTCCGTGCGTCGATCCTGCAATCGCCAGCCAGTGTTGAAAACGCCTCTGCCCTTTAGGGTCACAGTCCCGTTTTCGACATCGGCGGTTCCGGTCAACATGTCATATTGTGCATCACCGACAAATTCCTGCATCATCACCTCATAGCCTGCCCGCAGTTCCTTTTCAGGCAGCTGCGACGCTGCGAGGGTCAGCAGGCTGGCGAGCTGGCCACGCACGACCATTGCCAGGTCAATCACCGAAGGCAGGTCGATGCTCGTGCTTTCATCTGCTTCCATCGAAAGCTCGACCGTTGGGCGCGCGGGCGGACGCAGCGCGATCCTGATCAGCTCGGCACCTTCTGCACGAACGGGCAACACATGACCAAGCGCCGGCGTGTCGCGAAGATCGGCCAGCCTGGTTCCAAGCCCCGTGCCATCAAGCCACAGCGTGTCATCGCCGATGGTTGCACGCACCAGGACATGGTTGAAGGCAAGCGCGCTCGGCACGCGGCTGGGGACGAGATCACCCAGACCGACATGCGCCAGCACAGGCTCGGCGGTGATGCCCATCGCGTGAAGCATGGCGAGCAGCAACAGCGTCTTGGCCTTGCAATCGCCGTAGCGGACATCCCATGTCTTGTCCGGAGACTGTGGCCGGTAGTTACCGCCATCCATGCCCACCGCGAGAAAACGGACCTTGTCCTGCACCAGCTGCAGCGCCATCGCCGTGCGGCGCATGGGATCGTCGGTGGCCGCGATGATTGTGGCTACCTCAGCCGCAAGCGCGCTGTTGGCCGCCAGCGTGCCCTGGGTCGCGTAGAGCGGTGCCATCACGCGCGAAACATCGGCCCAGTCGGCAAAGGTCGATGCCTCGATCAGTTGCATGCGCTGGAACCGGCCCGGCGCGTCCCCGGGCATCTCGGGCTGCCGGGGGGCCGGCAACGCCAACGGCAATTCGGTAAATGCGCCATTGCGCCGGGGTTTGGGGTCGACATTATCGGCGTAGACCTTCCATTGTGTCTTGTCGGCAGCCCGCCACGACAGCTCATAGCCAGCCGACTGAACCCGCACCGGTTCTGCAATCAGCGGATGCACCAGCTGTGCCCTGCCACCCAGCGCGGTATCGGCAGCGGTTGCCGACACCCTGAGCCGCAGCATGTCACCGACGCGCAACCCTTCGACTGCCAAAGTTGCCGACAGGATGCCGGTCAGCTCGCGCTGCTCGAGCTGTTGCTCGCGGCGCAGGACAGTGAACTTCTTGTCTCCGGCCAGCGCGTCGATGGCTTGCCCGTCGCGCATGATGGTCAGCTGGTGAATGATCAGATCGCCCTTGTCCGGGCTCCAGGCGAGCGTGATGCTGCTGCTTTGGGACAACGCTTCGGGCGTATCGAGGCGGACGGTGGTATCGGAATAATTCCACACGGTCGCGCCGTCGATGCGCTGCTGGACATCGATCACCACGGGGCCACCGCCCGCCTCCGGCCCGACGGTGTCGGGCAGCGGCGCGATCTTGATCCAATCCGGCGAAGGGGCGTACAAGGGCTGATCGCCTGCATGGGCTGTCTGTGTGATGATCAGCAAAGCCGCTGCAAATGCAGCTGCGCGCCAGGCCCTAACAGATTTTCCTTCGGACATGATTCTCCCCCTCAGCGAGCAATCTGTCGGGGCAGACCGCGCAATGCAAACGCTATTGGGGTGGCGTACCGCGTTGGTGACGTGGTGCCTGATGACAACGCGATTCAGCCTGCGAGCGTGGAGGAGCGGAGTGCAAACGTTCTTATCAGGCAAGCGGATTCATCGCACGGGCGCGGCGGCGATGAGCGGCGGCTTTTTCGGTCATGCCGCTGGCTTGATAAACCTCGGCAGCGACGCTGTGGACATCGGGTGTGCGCCATGCCGAGGCCAGCACCTGCTCGATCATTGCGCGCGCCTCGGCGATCTTTGCATTGCCGAGCAGCGCATGCGCGAGCGCAACCTTCGCTTCGCCATACGGCCGCGCATCATGGTTGCGCTGCGCCAGTCGCAATGCGCAGGGCCAGTCGGCTTTGGCGACGCAATGGTCGATCGCATGACCATATGTCGCTTCCGGAAACTGCGCCAAGCGTTTGGACCAGATTGCCGACGAACGCGCATAAAGCCGCTTTGCTTCCGCAGCATCGCCGCGCGCCTCGGCGATACCCGCCAGCGCGTCGATGAATTCGGGGTGGCCGGTGCGGCGCACGATGTCGCGATACAGCGCTTCGGATTCGGCCACTTTGCCCTGCAGGTTAAGCACCTCGGCAATATGCTCCTCGATCAGCCAACGGCCCGGAAAGAGACTGTCCGCTTTGCGGAAATGCGCCATGGCATCGTTCAAACGTCCGCGATCCAGATCAAGGATGCCGCGCTGCAGTTCCATGTATGACCGCGTCTGCGGCGTCGCTGTGCGATAGGCGCGCTCCGCAGCGACGAAATACGCGTCGGCCGCGTCTACGTCTCCCGTGCGGGCGGCATAGATCGCACGGCGGAAACTGGCGGCGCTGGGTACCAGCGCGTCGGCTTCATCGTATCGGGCGAGCGCGGCCTTATAATCGCCGCTGTAGAAGGCGATGTCGCCGCGCATTGCGGCGATCTCGGCGCGGTCGCCCGGGTCGGGCGGCACCGCATAGGCATCGGTCGCCGCAAGCTGGGCTTCGGCGCGGGCAAGACGGTGCATGCTGAATTCGAGCGAGGCGCGCATCATGTGCGGCCCGCTGCCCGGCACGGCGACCTTGA
The DNA here is from genome assembly GCF_041747255.1 of Blastomonas sp. Classification (GTDB taxonomy): domain Bacteria; phylum Pseudomonadota; class Alphaproteobacteria; order Sphingomonadales; family Sphingomonadaceae; genus Blastomonas. The sequence goes on from NZ_JBGTFM010000454.1 coordinate 9,060, forward strand.
AGGCCGCGTCGAGCGCCCGCTCGGCAGCGGCATAATCATCGTAAGATCCGGACATCTGCGCGCGGCCAAGCAATTCGCCCGCGTGGATTTCATGCATCAGCCACTGGTCGGCCCCTGCCTCGGCGGCTGCAGCGGCATTGGCGACAGCCAGACCGGCGCGTTCCAATGCCTCTGAATACGATCGCGGTGGCCCACGTCCCGAGAACGGCGAATCTTCCCAGACGTGAACGTTGGGCGCGTTATCGTCGGTGCCGATACGTGCCACCAGCCATAACGAGCCGATCACCACAAGCGCGATGATCCACCATTTCCAGACCGAGAGACGCTGCGCAACCGTTGCTGTTGTCATGCGGCGACTGGTCTCAGTTCGGTCGTGCGCAAAGGCTGAGCCCCAGCCGGGTGAAATCATCGGCCAGCGCATTGGTCAGGATCGTGAGCGTTCCAGAAAGTTCAGGGACCCATTTGCCGGTCGCGTCAATCGTCGGGGTATCGTCGTTATAGCTGTTCTTGTTGGGGTTGCCCGAAATGAGCGCGGTCGAAACCGCCGGCATTCCAGCACGGTCCACGCGCACATAGGCCGATGGCAAATCGGTGCGGAACGTGAAGTTGGTGCCTGCACCTCCTGACGTCGGCGGCGTGCCAAGCGGCGGCGCCAGGAACGGGAAGGTTGCGGGCAGCGGCTGATCGACACCATTCGGGTTGACCGGAATGGCAGCAAACGTGGTTGCCGGGTGGCGCGTGAGATCAAGAAAGATCACCGCCAGTGTCACATCGATCACCGGGTCCAGATATCTTCGGCCATTGGGGAAACCCGCAGGCTGGTTGAGATCGAGCTGCAACAGGTCTGGCACCACCAGATTGGCCACTGTGCGGCCGGGCACGACGGTCTGGTTGAGGCAGGGTCCAACGTTGAAATTCGCTGCTACCGGGGGCGGTGTCGGCGCAGGGGCCGGAGCTGGAGCAGGAGCGGGAGCCACCGCGACCGGCGGCACGACGATCATGTTGGGTTCTGGCTCGTTGCTGCCGCACCCGGCGAGCAGAGCGGTCGCGGCCAGCGCGGCTGCCAACGTGTGGGTTGAGGAGGTTCGCGTCATGATGGTCAGCTCCTGATGCGTGCGGACGTGGTCCAAATGTCGAGCGGCTGGGCACGATCAATCAGGCCGCGGGGTATCGCGATGACGACGAAGGTCGAGTTGAGCCCGGCAAACCGGTCACGCATATTATTGAACGACAAATTTCCGGTTGCCCGCGAATCGTTCAGTCCTTGCGGATCGAAAGCGAACGGATCATCGAACAGTCCGGCACGAACAATAATGCCGTTGCTGGTCGTCAGGTTGCGCTCGACCGGACCACGTAGCAAGCCTGCTCCTGGAAGGTTGCGCACCTCAATGCCAGGAATGACGCCATCGCGACCGAAGCGAATTTCAATGGGAAATTCGATGTCCGTGCGGCTTCCCGTGTTCGATACATTGATCGTGTACAATACGTCCGGATCGTAAAAACCCGGAAGATTGGTCGCAGAAGGCCCGCCAAAGCTGATTGCCAGATAGACGTTGCTGACATCATGAAAGGCGTAAAGATCGGCGATGTCGGCGGCAATATCGAAGCCGACTGCATTGACGGCCGAACCCGTCCGCGCCGGTGGATCAAAGTGGTCGGCTGCATCGAGCGCTTGCTGGCCGAAAACGCCCACGGCACCGACCATAAGGGCACATGGCAACGTGAACTGGAAGAAACGACTGACGTTCATATTCGCCCCCTGTTTTTCGATAAAGAAAACTACTAGGGCGACCCAAAAGGTGGTTTAATCCAAAATTGCCCGGCTGCCAAACACTATCTCGACGCACAGACTTATTTTTTTACTCAAAGGGTTAGCAGCATACCTCGGCGTGAGGACATCAGGCCGCGAGTGCGGTGGGGCCACCGATCGGCACCAGCGCGTTTAGGAACTGGCGGGTGCTTGTGTCCCAGCTGAAGCTGCGTCCGGTGAGCGCGCAGACGCTGCTGTTAAGCTTGAGCGCACCGGCAATCGCGGCGGTCAGGTCTTCATCCATGACGCCGGTATCGGCGGTCAGCACGTCAACCGGGCCGGGCACCGGAAACGCGGCCACCGGCGTGCCGCTGGCCAGTGCCTCGATCATCACCAGCCCGAAGGTGTCAGTGCGACTGGGGAAGACGAAGACATCTGCGCCCGCGTAATGGCTGGCAAGATCAGCGCCCGACTTTGCGCCGACAAAATGCGCGTCAGGATAGCTGCGCATCAGCGTCTCGCGCGCGGGACCATCGCCGACGATGACCTTGCTGCCGGGATGGTCGCTGGACAGGAACGCCTCTACATTCTTTTCCACGGCCACCCGCCCGACATAAAGCTGGATCGGACGGGGCAGGTCAGCGAACCAGGCAGGCGCGGGGTTCTTCGGCGCGAAACAGTCCAGATCGACCCCGCGCCCCCAGTGGCTGACCTGATACAGGCCTTGATCGCGCAGTTGCTGGCGCACCGACTCGGTCGATACCAGAATGTTGTGCGCAGGCGCGTGGAACCAGCGGATGAACGGCCAGAAGAACCCGGCGGGCAACCAGGTGCGCTGAGCCAGATAATCGGGAAACTGGGTGTGATAAGCGGTGGTGAACGGATAGCCGTGGTCAAGGCAGAAGCGCCGCGCGGCAATGCCCAGCGGACCTTCGGTGGCGATGTGCGCCGCGTCGGGCGCAAATTCGCTGAGCCGCGCCCCGACGCTGTGCCGCGTCGCCAACGCCAGCCTGATTTCCGGGTAGGACGGACAGGGGATGGAATAATATTGGTCGGGTGACACGACCAGCACATCATGACCCAGCCTGCGCAACCGGTCGATGACGGATGACAGGGTGCGCACCACGCCATTGACCTGCGGATGCCAGGCATCGGTGATCACGGCGATCTTCATCGGCTTGTTCACATCCATTCCCCGGTGCCAGTCACGCGGCGCGCTGCTCCACCTGCTCGACAGTCTTGTCCGCCGTGGCCTCGGTCTCGCGTTCCTTCATGACGTCGGCCCAGTGCAGCACCTCCATGCGTCCGTCGAAATGTTCGACCAGCGCGGTGCAGCCTTCGACCCAGTCGCCATCATTATAATATTCAACATTGCCGATCGAGCGGATTTCAGCGTTGTGGATATGCCCGCAGACCACGCCATCGACACCGCGTTCGGAGGCCGCGCGCGCAACCAGCTCCTCATAGCGCGAGATGAACTCGACGGCGTTCTTGACCTTGTTCTTGGCCATTTTGGAGAGTGACCAGTATGACAGGCCCAGCCTCTGCCGGACCCAGTTGACCCACAGGTTCATGCCCATCATGATGTGATATGCAGTGTCACCCACGAAGGCGAGCCAGCGGTGGGCGAGCATGATGGTGTCGAACTCGTCACCGTGCAGCACCATCAGGCGGCGGCCATCGGCAGTGTCATGAAACGCGGCGCGGCGGATCTCGACCCCACCGAAGTTCAGCCCGGTAAATTGGCGGAACATCTCGTCATGATTGCCGGGGATGTAGACGATGCGGGTGCCGCGCTTGGCGCGTTTGAGGATGCGCCAGACGATGTCGTTGTGTGTTGCTGGCCAGTAAAATTTTTTCTTCAGCCGCCAGCCGTCGATGATGTCGCCGACCAGATACATGGTCTCGCTGTCGGTGCTGTCGAGGAAATCGATAAGCATCTCCGCGTTGCAGCCCTTGGTGCCAAGGTGCACGTCGGATATCCAGATGGTGCGATAGCTGCGGCGACGATCGACCTCGGGTTCGGGAATGAACGGCGCACCGCCCGGAAAACCGGTGACATTGTCCAGCAGGTTCTGGCCATCACCCCGGTCAAGCCCGGCTTGGCCGCCGACCAGCGCGCCGATATGGTCGCCGTATTGTTCCAGTGACATAACCTGCGAACTCCCGAAAGAAACATCCTTCGGGACCAAGC
>NZ_JBGTFM010000455.1:0-3070 GCF_041747255.1 Blastomonas sp.
GCGGTGGCGCGGGCGGCGTTCGATGCGGTCGAACAGGCGCGGGTTGAGGCATTGGGCAGCCGCGCAATGGCCGGGCTGGGCGCCAACCTTGATGCCGCGCTCGACATGCGGATGCGATCCGATCCGATCGCGCGTGCCACCAAGATCGACGAGGTGCCGATATCGAGCGCGCTGGCGATGATCGTGCGCGAACGGCTCACCGGCAAACCGGTGCTGCAATCGAGCGCCGCCGGGGTGGCGCTGTTGCGTGACTGGATTGAAGAAAAGGGCGGCGAGGACCTCGACAACCTTGCGCTCTCGCTCGACGATCAGTCGGGTTTTGCCGCGCTCGCGACCCGGCTGCTCGAACATCTTGACCTCACCGAAGGCCAGATGGACGAGACCGAGAACGAAGACGACGGCGGCGAGGATAACAATGGCCCCGATGAGGGCGATCCCGATAATGAGGACGGCGAGCAGGATTCGGCTGACCAGGATCAGACCGAGGCACGCGGCGAGGAGCAAAAGGGCGACAGCGACGACGGTGAGGAGTCCGACACCGAAGGCGATATGGACGACGGCGACGATGGCGACCCCGGCGAGATGGGCGACGACGGCATGATGCCAACGCGGCCCAACCGCCCTTGGACCGATATGCCCGCCGATTTCAACTACCGCGCCTGGACCGAGCGCTATGACGAGATCGTCGAGGCCACCGAATTGTGCGACGAGGATGAGCTGCTGCGGCTGCGTGCCTATCTGGACCAGCAGCTGGCGCATCTGCAGGGCGCGGTGACCAAGCTCGCCAACCGGCTGCAGCGCCGCTTGATGGCGCAACAGAACCGCAGCTGGGATTTCGATCAGGAAGAAGGCATGCTTGACGCCGCGCGGCTGGCGCGGGTGATCGTCTCGCCGGGCCATTCGCTGTCGTACAAGATCGAGCGCGACACCAATTTCCGCGACACCGTGGTCACGCTGCTGATCGACAACAGCGGATCGATGCGCGGCCGCCCGATCAGCATCGCGGCGATCAGCGCGGACATCATGGCGCGCACGCTTGAGCGTTGCGGGGTCAAGACCGAGATTCTTGGCTTCACCACCAAGGCGTGGAAAGGTGGCCAATGCCGTGAGGACTGGCTGGGATCGGGCCGCCCGCAACTTCCAGGTCGTCTCAATGACTTGCGGCACATTATTTACAAAAAGGCTGATGAACCGTGGCGGCGCGCGCGAAAGAACCTGGGCCTGATGATGCGCGAGGGGTTGCTCAAGGAAAATATCGATGGCGAAGCGTTGCTCTGGGCGCACAACCGTTTGATGGCGCGCAGCGAGGAACGCCGCATTCTGATGGTGATTTCCGATGGCGCGCCGGTGGATGATTCCACGCTTTCAGTCAATCACGGCGCCTATCTCGAACAGCACTTAAGAAAAGTGATCGACTGGATCGAGCGCCTGTCGCCCGTGCAACTGATCGCCATCGGCATCGGCCACGATGTCACCCGCTATTACAAGCGCGCCGTGACGATCATGGACGCAGAGCAGCTTGGCGGCACAATGGTGGAGCAGCTCGCTGGGCTGTTTGATGATCCGTGACCAGCTCGAACCGGTACTGGGACATGCGATCACTTTTTGATAGCCCGCGTCCATTACCTTCTTGCGCTGCCCCCATGACTGGAACAGAGTGATATTTAGAGGGTCGCATGATAATCGCATCAATACGCTTTATGTCGGTCTTGGCACTGGCCATGAATTGCGGGCAGGCAATCGCCAAAGATGCAAGCAAACCGGCTCCGTGTGCGTTTTCTGCCCCTCAGCAGGTGGAGGATGCCACCGCAACCGGCGACCTCATCCCCGCTTTGATGTCCGTCGCGATTCGCATTACATCGTCCCTCGATTCAAAAACCGCGACGACGGGGACGTGTTTCCCGATCGCGCTTGCCGAACCGATCCTTGTCGACGGGGTCGAGATCATTCCTGCGGGTGCCACCGGGCTTGGGCAGGTGGTGCATGCCGCAAAGGCGCGTGCCGGTGGCAAGGGCGGCGAGCTGATTTTGGCAGCGAGGTTTATCAGCCATAACGGCCACATTGTGCCGCTGCGCAGCTTCGAGTTGAAAAAGGCGGGCAAAGACCATCTTGATGCGGCCCTGGCCGCCAGCGTTGCTTTGCCGATGGCGGGTTATCTTTTTTCAGGAGGCAATGTCCAGGTCGCAGAGGGCACAGTTGCCTTAGCCAAGGTTCGGCATACGGTGCACATTCCGCGCGCCGATGCGGGGCAGGGAGACGATGGCTCCCGCAGTGAAGGGAAACAGCAACAATGAAGAATTTGTGGGGGATGAACGGGGCGGTTTTGCTGGCAGGCGCTGCGATGGCGGCAGCAAGCCCGCTTGGCGCAAAGGAAGCCGTCACGCCGATCAGCATCGCGGCACCTCCCGCAGGCAAGGGTCAGATCGTATTTTTTCGCACCGGTGGCAGCGGATTCGCACTTGGTTGTCAGGTCAATCAGAATGACCAGCGGGTCAGCGCTCTGGGTGCTGGCAAGTATTTCACGCATGTCGCTGCGCCGGGCCCGCAGACGTTCGTGGTCAGCAGTGAGGCCAAAGACGTGCTGAACCTTGAGGTGGAACCTGACGAAACACAGTATGTCCGCTGCAAGATCAAAATGGGGATCATGGTCGGCAGGCCCAATCTCGAACCTTCTACCAAGGCTGAGTTCGACAAGGCGAGCCACAAGCTGAAGCCGGTGGATGCCGACGACATGGGCCCCAAGGCTGGTTAATTCGTTTGAGGCATGGGTACATGCGTTGCTTGGCAGCCGGCTGCTTTTGCGAGGGCAGGTGGGTTGCCAAGCACGCTGTACGGGCTTAACCAATCGATTAAACCATTCATTGGAGAGCCATCTGTGAACGTCACCGAAGCCGTTGCCACCCGTCGTTCGGTGCGTCAGTTCCTGCCCGATCCGGTGCCGCTCGATGTGCTGCAGGAGATATTGCGCAAGGCGCAGCGCGCGCCGTCGGGCGGCAACACCCAGCCGTGGAGCGCAATTGTGTTGTCCGGGCAGCCGCTCGCAGACCTCACCGCCAAGATCAAGGCCAAG
>NZ_JBGTFM010000456.1:0-3250 GCF_041747255.1 Blastomonas sp.
AGGGCGGCAGGGCCATCGAGCGGGCCGAGACGCTGGAAAAGACAATCGAACGTGTGGAGACGGCAAATGAAGCTGAAAATGATATCCGCTTTGCTCCTGCTTTGTGGTGTGAGCAGTGCATGCGCAACTCTCGAACCCCCGAAAACTGTCGATACCAGTTGCCTGGCGTTCAAGGTTATCAAGTTTGCCCAGCTGCCACCGGGCCAGACGAACGATCCCGAGAACAAGGCCGATAGCGACCTGACCGTCAACGACATCATGGTGCACAATGCGCGCTGGGAGGCGCTGTGTCGTCGTGTGTTTGACGGGCGGGAGTGACCGGGGTGCCGATGCCCCGCGAACAGCAGCGTGCGAACCTGCAGATCAACAGCGCCCGCGCAAAGCTGGCATCAGACAAAAAGCGCGCGGCCGACACGGTCGAGGTTTTGTCTGGCTATGAAGGCAATCTGGCCGCAGACTTTATCTCGATCCGTGACAGGCTCGACAATCTAGAGGCACCGCCGCCCTGATCCATTCCGAAAAATACTTGTTAATCACACAGTTTCGGAATGAAATCGCAAGCCAAGTCATTGAAAAATCATAATCACGAAGGCTTGGGAAGCTGCTGCTCTACCATTGAGCTACACCCGCAACCGGTTGCATTCGATCTCTGCTGTGCCGATCAGGTCCTTTAGCATCAGTGGGCGGCTGCGCAAGAACGGTATCGATGTTCAGACCGGCTGCTGCCCCATCTCCTCGCCCAGGCGCACCGGTCGCTCCGGCGACCAGTCCGGATTGAAGCCGATTGTGTCCTTGGGAAACAGCATGATCACCGTCGACCCCAGCAGAAAACAGCCCATTTCGGCGCCCTTGGCCAAAACGATATCCTGATCGGCATAGGTCCATTCGGTGGTCTTCCTGGCGCGCGGCGGGTTAACCAGCCCATGCCACACGGTCGCCATGCTGCCGACAATGGTCGCGCCGACCAGCACCATCACGAACGGGCCGTATTGCGGCGAATCGAACACGCACACCACGCGTTCGTTGCGCGCAAACAGGCCTGGCACCCCGCGCGCCGTCGTCGGGTTCACCGAAAACAGCTGGCCCGGCACGTACATCATCCGCATCAGCCTGCCATCGCAGGGCATATGGATGCGGTGATAGTCACGCGGCGAGAGATAGAGGTTGGCAAAGCTGCCGTGGCGGAACCGGGCGGCAAGCGCAGCATCGCCGCCTACCAGCGCGGAGGTCGTGAACCTGTGCCCCTTGGCCTGAACGATGTGATGATCGTCGATGGCGCCGAACTGGCTGATCGCGCCATCCACCGGACAGACAAAATCGGCCTGAGCCATGGGACGAACACCGGCCTTGAGCGGGCGGGTGAAGAAGGCGTTGAAGCTGGTGTAGCTTGCGATATCTGGCTGTTCAGCCTCATGCATATCCACGTTGTAGCGTTTGACGAACCAGCGGATAAGCCGCGTCGTCATGGCCCCGGCCTCGGCATTTGCGACCCTGCCTGCAAAGCGGGTCATGCCCTGTTTTGGCATCAGATACTGCAGCAGAACCTTCGGGCGATCAGACATCATGCACTCAATATGGAGACGGCGCGGATTCGTTCCATGGCCCGCATAGGTGTGTTAAGACCTTAACGGCTAAGTGTTCGCGCCCTTAGGGTCACGACATTGACAGCCCACCGCGAATTTGTAACCAAGTGGGGGACGGGTCGCACGTGAACACCGAAAGGGGTGCGACCATGCTATTGTCTCCGAACCACACATCGGCTTCAGCCAGCAAGGGTCTCGCAAAGCGATGGATGCTGGCGCTGATCGCGCTGACAATGACCAGCGCCGCTGTCTCAGGCAGCACCCCCGCCAAATTGAACAGCGCGATGCCCGCTGCAGATCGCCAGCATCATCAGCGGACCAATTGCCACGGCGTGTATGACCTGTTGGTCGAAAAAGTGGCGGGCGGACGCGCGCTCGACAGCGCCGAGTCATCCTTTGCCGATGCCTATGAGGCCAATGCCAAGGCTCGCAAGCCCTGCCCGGTTCCTGCCGAAGCGTTGGCCGTGCGCGCGATCAACCGCGATGTCATCAACCAGCCTGCGCTTACCATGCTGATCGAATATGTGCAGCAAGACGATGCCGCCGCCCATTTTGAACTGGGCTGGGCAGCGGCGCAGGGCAAGGCACCCGGCGCTGATCGCACGCTGGCCTTTGACACGCTGGAGCAAGCGGCAAAGCTGGGCGATGGACCGGCCAATTACATTCTTGGCGCGTTGAAAGGGTCTGGCCAGGTGCTGGGGCCGAAGAATGAGGCGCAGGCCCTGCGTCACTTTACGGCCGGTGCGCAAGCGGGCCATGTCGATGCCCAGTTCATGGCCGGGCTGTTCCATGTCGAGGGCGTTGCCACCCCCAAGGATCCCAAAAAAGGTCTCGAATTTCTGCGTCGGGCCAGCGAGGGCGGGCATGTCTACGCGACTTATTATGCCGCAGACATGCTCAATATGGGCAAGGGGGTAAAGGCCGACCATGATCAGGCCTATAAGCTTGCCCGCAATCTGGTGGACGAAGGCTATGTCGCAGGCGCCGTCATCGCTGCCAGCGCCTTGCTGCAACGGCGCGATGTCAAACAGCATCAGGACGAGATATTGCACTGGATGGACACCGCACTGCGTCACGGCGATGACAAGATAAAGGCCAACATCAATCAGGTGCGGCCAAAGGTTGTCAGTGTGTTCAACCGGATGAACGCACCGCCCGCCTATGTGCCGCGCGAACGCAATCTGGTGTGCGGCCAACGCACCACTTGCCTGGTCGATTCGCGCAGCGGCCTGCGCAGCTGCACAACGAACACCGACTACTGGAACGGGTGTCGCAGACTGGTGTATTGATTGCGCTGCTGAATAGCGGGAAACGGCCGGTTCACCGTAAATACGATCCCTTGATCCGGTTGCTTTTCGTTGTAGATGCGCTTGGCTATGATGCCGCCCACTTCGTTCGCTTGACTCTGCTTGTGGCGAAGCGGATAAAGAACATATAGCGAACACACATGCCCGCACCTTATGATTCTTTCCAGCTGCTCAAGCGCAGAATTGCCACCATCGAGCGGCCAAAAGCCGCGCAATCCGCAGCGCGGATCGCAACGGGGCATGATGATATCGATGCCGCACTGGCAGGCGGGCTGTCGCGCGCGACGGTGCATGAGGTGTTTGCTGCCGAAGCCGGTGATGCGGGCAGCGCGACGGGGTTTGCCGCAGCGCTGGCGCGGC
>NZ_JBGTFM010000457.1:0-7804 GCF_041747255.1 Blastomonas sp.
GTGGCGGGGCGCAAGGCCAGTCTCGGTGCTTTCGCGAACAGCCGCTGGACGAACGCGGCGGGACTGGTCGTCGTGCTGGTCTGCGCCGGGCTGGGGGCGCGGCTGATCCTCCGCGCTGCCGGGGTCTGGCCATGAGCCGGACCATCGACATCAACGCCGACCTTGGCGAACAGCCCGACGAGGTCGCGCGCGATCTCGCGCTGATGCGGCACATCTCAAGCTGCAACATCGCGTGCGGCGGCCATGCCGGGGATGCGGAGAGCATGGCAACCATGCTGAGCGCGGCGCGCGATACCGGGGTGGCCGCTGGCGCGCACCCCTCCTACCCGGATCGCGCCGGATTCGGGCGCACATCGATGGCGATAGCCGCGCCTGACCTTGCACCGCAGCTGATCGCACAGGTGGGGGCACTGGCGCAGATTGCCGCCGATCTTGGCGTGCCGCTCACCCACATCAAGCCGCACGGGGCGCTCTACAACGATCTGGCCGATGACGAAGGACTCGCCCATGATATTGCCACGGCGCTGCACCGCGCCTTCCCGCATGTTGCGCTGGTCGGGCTGGCGCATGGCGCGTTCGCGGCGGCGGCTGAGCAGACAGGCGCGCGGTTCATCGCCGAAGCGTTTATCGACCGCGCCTATACCCCGGCGAGGCGGCTGGTGCCGCGTAACCAGCCCGGCGCGTTGATCGCCCGCGATGCTGATCGCGCCGCGCAGGCCACGGCGCTTGCACTCGGCAAGCCGGTGCGCGCGATTGACGGCAGTCTGGTAGAGATCACGGCGCACAGCCTGTGCATTCATTCTGACAGCGCAGGCGCTGAACAAACCGCTTTGCGGATCGCGCAGGAAATGATTAGCCTTGGTATCATTGTCTGTCCGCCCGGAGCATCGCCTGCATGACTGAAGCGAATACGTTGCCCCATGATATCTACAGCGCCGATGACTGGCTGATGATTCGCGCGCTGCCCGCTGCCCGCATTGCAGGACTTGCGCAGGCCGCTGCCCGGCAGGGCGGGTGGGATGAGATCGTGCCCGGCCTCGATAGCCTGTCGCTGAGCTGGAACCCGTCGCGAAGCGCGCTCGCTGACGTCCATGCCCATGCCGCCAGCCTGTTGATCCAAGCCCACGAGCCATCGGTGGCCACGCAGCCGGAAACAGCGGTATTGCACATATGCTATGATGCGGCCTGGGCGCCCGATGCCGAGATCGTATCCGAACTGCTCGGCATGGACATGGGCGACCTGCCCGCATGGCACAGCGCGCAGACATGGCGCGTGGCGATGCTCGGATTCCAGCCCGGCTTTGCCTATTTGGTCTGCGATACCGCGATCCCCGATATTCCGCGCCTCGCCGATCCCCGCTCGCATGTCGAGGCTGGCTCGGTCGGGCTGCTCGGGCGACAATGCGGGCTTTACCCGCACGCCGGCCCCGGCGGCTGGCCGGTGATCGGGCGTATCGCCGAGACCTTGTTCGATCCGCTTCAACCGAGCCCGGCGCTGCTCTCCCCCGGACAAGCCGTGCGCTTTGAACGGCTGGATCGTGCCGCGTTCGACAGCCTGATCGGGCATCACGCATGACGCTGACGGTGACCAAGGCCGGATTGCAGTCCAGCATTCAGGGCGCACCATTCAGCGGCCTGCGCCAGCTTGCTGTCCCCAGTGGCGGAGGCGCGGACATGTTGAGCCTTGCCCTCGCCAACCGGCTGGTCGGCAAGCCGCTCGCCAGCGCGGCGATCGAGATCACGCTTGGCCCGGCAGAATTCGCGGTGCAGCGCGCGATGACCATCGCGGTGACGGGTGCGCCCTGTCAGATCGAGATAAACGACACTGATGTCGAGCAGCATCATGCGATTGCCGTCGCCGCCGGTGACCGTATCCGCATCGGCCGGGTCTGGGCGGGCTGCCGTGCGTATCTGGCGCTTTCTGCCCCGATCGCCGTGCCAGAGGTTCTGGGCACTCAATCGACACTGATGAGCGCCGGTTTTGGCGGGCTTGAGGGCCGAGCACTGGCCGATGGCGACATCATTCCGCTGGGCGATGCACCGCCGGGGCCAGCGGATGTGATGACCCCGCCCGAACTGCAACCGTTTTTCGGTCACGGTTTTGTGCTGCGCTTTGTCGCGGGCCCCGAATCAGACCGGCTGGCGCTGGGCCTGTCCGCGCTTGCGCGCAAGCGCTGGCGAGTCTCGTCGCGCTCAAGCCGCATGGGGCTGAAGCTCCAGGGCAACGTCATCGATCTCAATACGAACGCGCCGATTCAAAGCGGCGCAGTCTTTCCGGGTATCATTCAGTGCCCGCCTGACGGCCTGCCCTATCTGATCGGCTGCGATGGCCAGACCACCGGCGGTTATCCGCGCATCGGCCAGGTGATCCGCGCTGACCGGCATCTGATCGGCCAGCTCGCGCCCAATGCGACGATGCTGCTGGTGCCGGTACAGCCCGAGCAGGCCGAAACGATTTTCGCGGAAAAAATGAAGCTGTGGGCGGACTGGCTGCCGGGGTTGGCGCTGTCCTGATCGAAGCCGTTCAGCCGTTTGAGGAATTGCGTGCCTGCGCCATGGCGCCGCCTGCCATCACGGTCTTTCGGCCAAAGCTGCGCCGTTCAACCAGTGGATTGGCTTCTTTTTCAAGCGCGGCGAGCGAATGGCGGAACACGTCGCGCAGACCGACAATATCTTCCAGCAGCTCATCAGGCTCCTGATGCAGTTCGACGCAGCGACGCGAGACCATTTCAATCTGTTCGGCAAGCATTGCCAGTTGCTCCGCCCCGAACTGATAGGCCTCGCCCTTCAGCGTGTGTGCCGGAAGCACCAGCTTGGCCGCTGATTTGTCCCGCATGGCGGCTTCGATGGCATCGACCGATTTGGTGCCGTCTTCCCGGAAATAGCCAAGAATGCGCACGAAATCAGCGCCCAGTATGGCGCGCGCCTCCTGAAAGGCGGCCCAGTTCACCAACGGTGCATCTTGATAGGCCATCATCGTACTCCCGGCAGCAGCGATACTGCAGGAGTGTAAAATATACCAACACTGGTAAACGAAGTATTGATTTGCCGCCTGCAAGCACCGCCAAACCGGCCCTCGAACGAATTAGCGATGATATTCAGAGCGGTAGCCAACCGCTATTTATCGCGATCGGTATCGAACGGGTTCTTGGGGCTGCGCAGAGTCAACCGCACCGGCACCGCGCCAAAACCCAAATCACGGCGGATGCCGTTGATCAGATAGCGCGCATAGCTCTCTGGCAGCTGGTCCAGCCGGGTGCCGAACATGACAAAGCCGGGCGGGCGCACCTTGGCCTGGGTCATATAGCGCAGCTTGATTCGCTTGCCGCCGGGCGCGGGCGGTGGATTGGTTTCAATCGCTTGTTCGAACCAGCGGTTGAGCATGCCGGTTGAGACCCGCCGCGACCATTCAGTGCGCGTCTCGAACGCCGCTTTCAGCATCACATCGATGCCTTTGCCGGTGATGCCGGAAATGGTCAGCACCGGCACGCCACGCAGCTGCGCCAGCCCCTCGTCAAGCGCTGCCTTGATGCCGTTGAACAGGCTTGAGGCGTCTTCGGCGACATCCCATTTGTTGATCGCGATCATCAGCGCGCGGCCTTCCTTGATCACATTGTCGGCGATCTTGAGGTCCTGCAGCTCGAGCCCCTTGGTGGCATCGAGCAGCAACACCACGACCTCGGCATAGTCAATCGCACGGCGGGCATCGGCGACCGAAAGCTTTTCGAGCTTGTCGACCACCTTTGCGCGTTTACGCATTCCGGCGGTGTCGATCAGGCGCACAGGGCGCGATGGCGCTTCACCGCCGGGCGGCACCCAGGTCCATTCGATGGCGATGGAATCGCGCGTGATCCCCGCTTCCGGCCCGGTGATCAGCCGGTCTTCACCAAGGATCTTGTTGATCAGCGTTGATTTGCCCGCATTTGGCCGACCGACAATCGCCAGCTGCAGCGGGGCTGCCTCAAGCGCGCTTTCATCGATTGCCTCGGCATCAAGGTTGACCGCGGGCAGCTGGGTGCCGGTATCGGCGGCGTCCTCAAAATCCTCGATCAAGGGGCGCAGCGCATCGAACAGTTCGGCCATACCCACGCCATGCTCGGCGCTGAATGCCACCGGCTCGCCCAGCCCCAAAGCATAGGATTCCATCAGGCCGGGGTCAGCCGCACGGCCTTCAGCCTTGTTGCCCATTAGGATAATCGGCGTCTTGGTGGTGCGCAGCCAGCGTGCGATCTCCTCATCAAGCGGCGTGATCCCGGCGCGCGCATCGAACACAAACAGCGCGGCGCGCGCGGTGGTGACCGCCTGTTCGGTCTGGCGGCGCATCCGGCCTGGCAGCGTTGCCGGGTCCTCGTCCTCATAGCCTGCGGTATCGACGATCTGGAAGTGCAGCCCGAGCAGCTCCGCCTTGCCGACGCGGCGATCGCGCGTCACCCCGGGCTGATCATCGACCAGCGCCAGCTTCTTGCCGACAAGCCGGTTGAACAGCGTGGACTTGCCGACATTGGGCCGTCCGATGATGACGATTTCGGGTAGCATATTCAATGCCTTAGAAAATTTGGTCGGGAATGGACGAGATACAAGTTCTCATATCAATGCCAGGCTTGTTAGTCTTCTTGAACAACAATCATATATTCGGAGTGTGTCATGGACCCAGTCTTGCAAAATGTCGATGCGAACACCTGGACGTGCATTTATAGAGCACCAAGGAGCGGCCGCTTTACCATCAGTTCCCGGAGTTCACATAGCCCCACGGGCGGTGGAACCCCTCGTCAGATGATGAAGGTTTGGATCAATGGCGCAGTCGTGTTTGACGTGACGAGAACTGCAGATTTCGGTTCGCCCTTAAACTTCAATCCCACCATCAAATTATCTGCCGGGGAACAGATATCCGTCACAATCCACAAAAATAATGTGGACATGAACCCAAATGATGACGGCGATAACTATCAGCAAGTCAGTTTTGGGCCATGATCTGATAAAATCATCAATTGGACCATGAACAGCGGGACGATCAGCGGAACGCGGTAATCGTCCCGCTGTCATCGAGCACATACAGCGTATTGTCGGCGATGATCGGCGGCAGCGACACCGGCTGCTTCAGATCATGCAGCATCGTGAACACGCCGTCGCTGGGGTTGACGGTACCGAGTTCACCCTGGGTGTTGGCAATGAACAGCCGCCCGCTGCCCAGCACCGGGCCGGTCCAGTCAACCTGACCCTCTTTTTTCTTTTCCTTGCGGTAACGCTGCAACTGGGTGGACCAGCGGACCTTGCCGGTGGCGCGCGCGATGCACAATATCCGCGCATCATGGGTCAGCACGAAAAGCCACTCACCCGCGATGGTGGGTGTGGAAATGCCTGCGATGTTGAGTTCCCAGATGCGCTGGCCGCTGACCAGCTCATAGGCGGCCATGCGCCCGCCTTCGCCGACGGCATACACGCGGCCCCGGTCAATGATCGGGTCGGCATCAATATCGGTCAGCGTTGATACCGAGGTTGAAATGCTGGTCCGTGCCAGCGCGTCGGACCACAGGTTGCGCCCGTTCTCATAACGATAGGCGATGAGTTCGCCGCTGGAAAAGCCCGCCACAACGGTGCCCTGCCCCGCCGCCGGAGCGGCAACGCCGAACACACCGGCCTGGCCGAGCGATCCGCTCTCGTTCCAGATGATCGTTCCATCGTTCTGGTTAAGCGCGATCAGCTGGTTGTCCTGGCTCATCACATAGGCTGCACCAAAGGCCAGCGTCGGCGCACCGCGCAAAGGACCAGCAGGCTTGACCCGCCACAGCTGAGCGCCATCGGCGGCGTTGAGCGCGGCCACTTCACCCACGCCATTGGTGGCGAACACGCGCGTCGCGTCGGCGCTGACGCCGCCACCGAACACCGAATTTTTGCCATCATCGCGCGCTTCCAATGCCGCCGACCAGACTTTCTGGCCGCTGGCGGCATCGAAGGCATGCACCATGCCGTCGGTATCGACCGCATACAGCCTGCCCCCGAACACAACCGGTGCCGCAGCCAGCCGCACGCGCGTGGTCGATCCGGCAATTTTGGCGGTCCACGCCCGCACCGGGCTGGTGCCGATGGTCATGTGACCGACAGCCTTGGTGGCGCTGCCGCCCGGCTGGCTCCAGTTGGTATTGGTCACCGCAGCGGGCAGAATGACAGCGACGCCGGCAAGGTCCGGGTCGACTGCAGCGCTGCTTTCCGCGCGCGAGAGGATCGCGGTGCGATCACCAACCGTCGGCGTGACCTTGGGCTTGTCCCTGCCGCCGAGCACGCCGCAGCCTGCCACGGTGGCCGATAGCCCCACGATCATCGCCCATTTTGCTATGCGCATTGCCAGTCCAGCTCCTTGTAATTTTCAGAACGGTAGCGACCCGCAATATTGTCGTTACTGGCCAACCGGCATCGCCGGGGGTGCAGCATTGGAAGCACCTTGAGATACACCCTGTGCCTTGCTGGGATCGTCGACCGCGTCAACCCCCATGACACCCGCCAACTGACGCGCACGTGAACGAATGGTTTCTGGCACCTGCTCATCCTCGGACAATTGCAGGAAAACCGGCCCGGCCAGCTTGGGCTGGTTCATCCGCATGTGCGCGATGGCGACCATCTCGCCTGCGCTGCCAAACCAGGGATTGCCGGGCACCGCCAGCGGCTTAAGCCGGGTGATCACATCGGCTGGCTTCATGCTGTCATATTCTGCAGCCGTCTGACGAATCAGCGCCAGATCACGTAGCGGTTGCGGCAGGCTGGTGTCAGCTGCGACCTTGGCAAATGCGGCAGCAGCCGCCTTGGGGTCGTTCTTTTCCTGGAGGATTGCGGCGGCCAGCAACTGCGACATCGCGCGGTAACCCGGCTGTCCGGCCTCATCGAGCGTCTTGAGCGCATTGGTCGCGCCGGTCAGATTGTTGTTGCGCGTGGCATCGATGGCGGTGGTCAGTTCCTCTCCGCGCACTCCTGCGTCTTCGCGCTGCTGATGCTGATAATAGAACCAGCCTGCCAGCGCGAGCAGCGCGACGACAATACCGATGATAATCTGCTTGCCATAGCGTTCAAAGATGTTCGCCATCCGGTCTTTGCGCAGCTCATCATCGACCTCACGCATGAACATATTGTCACGCGTGGCGTCTGCGGCTCCACTGCCGTCTTTTTGCGGGGTTATCGCCAATTGTCGGGCTCCTCGGCAGTCATCGTGCTGCAGGGGTCTGACCCCCGCTCAAGCTGGCGTCTTTAGCCGCCAGAAACCCCAAAAGCCATGCCAAATTTGACGCGTGGGCCGCAGGCGCGCGGTCAGAACAGCTTGCGCAGGCTGAGTGATACGAACCGGCCGCGCGGGTCGATGAAGCCCGGCTGAAAGCGCAGGGGCACCTCGCCCGCCTGATTGGTGACGCGCTGCTGGGCATCGAACACGTTGTCGACCGCCAGCCGCAGACGGCTGCCCTTCAGGAACGGCACAGCTTCAATGATCTTTGGCCGGTTGTCGAAATTGATGAATGTGCGCAGACTCAACGTCGCGATGTCATTGAAGCGCAGATCGGTTGATCCGGGCAGACCGCCGCCATCGACACGCGATCCGCTCTGGTAGTTGCCGGTGACACGTAACCCCAGGCCATTCATGAAATAACCGCCCTCAAGCTCTACGCCGTGGCGCGGCACGCCGCCGCTGCCGCCGATGGCCGATCCGCCAAGCAGATCGAGATCGGGCAGGCCGGGGCGAATACGGATCGTCTCGTCAAAACGCACGGTGTGATAGACCGAGACGTTCCAGCGCCCGCCGCCGCGACCGCCGAATCCACCC
>NZ_JBGTFM010000458.1:0-2009 GCF_041747255.1 Blastomonas sp.
CGGTCGGCAGATCGGGGCCGGGCAGATGGCGCGCGCGCGATATCCCCAATATGCGGATGCGCAGCCGCGAGAGCATGGGGATTTCGTTGAGCTGGCGGCCGATGTTGGGATGGGTGGGGGCGATGGTCGTTTCGTAAAGCGTCACGTCTTCGGGGCGCTCCTTGCCATACAGCGCCAGGCCGCCACCCAGCCCGGCGATCCCGGTTTCAAAGCCATCCGCCGATGCATAGGCGGCCAGCTCGTGCGGTGAAGCGGCGATCACCAACCGGTCTCCGGGTTCGAGCGTGGTGTCGGCCAAATTCTTTCGCTGGACCTGGCCCTGGCGTTTGAGCCCCAGAATGCGCGCCCGCTCGGGCTTGAGCGCGCCAATCTCGCCGATCTTGCGCCCGATCATCGGGGAACCGGACAGCACCAGCAGTTCAGACAGGCACTCATGGGCCTCGCTGTCGGCGGGCGCGCTCTCGGGTCGGTCGGGCAGCAGCCTGGGGCCAAGCACCAGCAACGTCAGCACGCCGCTGAGCGCGGCAAACAGGCCGACGCCGGTGATCTCGAAAATGCCAAAGGCGGGTTGGCCGAGCTCGCGCGCGACGCCATCGACCAGCAGGTTGGTCGATGTGCCGACGAGCGTCAGCGTGCCGCCAAGGATCGAGAGATACGACAGCGGGATCAGCAACCGCGTCGCCGATGTGCCGAGCGTCTTGGCGAGCTTCTTGATGATCGGGATCATGATGATCACAACCGGCGTATTGTTGACGAACGCCGCTGCGCCCAGCGTGCCGCCCAGCACCTCCACCATCACGCGCTTGGGTGCGCTTTCGGCGCGGCGCACGAGCAGCCCCATCACCGCCTCGATCGCCCCGGTGCGGACCAGAGCGCCAGACAGCACGAACAGCGCGCCAATGGCCAGCGGCGCGGAGTTTGAAAACACCCCGCGCACATCGGCGACGCTGACAAAGCCGAGCACCATTACGATTGCGGCCCCGGTGACCCCCACGACAACGGGCGGAAACCGTTCGGTCATGAACGCCGCAAAAATCGCCACGAGCACCGCCAGCCCGATCTGCGCGCTGTACACTTCGATAAATTGGGCAATCGTTTCAATCATACATCGGGGGAAGCCTGACGGTTCTGCTTTGGGGCGGGAAGGACAATCGGACCTTGGCAATGCTTTCGCGCCCGGACCAGCGAATAACGCTGCAGCGGGTGATTTTGATGCGATGATGCGGGAGGTGATTGGGCTTGTGTTACGCTCACTGCCTATATTCAGCTTGAATATCTGGTATGTTATGGTCGAAAAAGTGGGCCTGCGAGCATTCCGAATGAACGGATCGCCAAGTCACTCTGGGCGACAACAACCTCATCTATCCCCGCATACAAGGTGAGGACACCTGCACGGTTTGACGATGCTCGCTGCCCATCACCCGCTATTCCTCAACGCCGTCGCAATCGCGTTGATCGACAGCTGGATGCCCTCGCGGATACGCGGGTCTTCCTCGCCGGCGCGGTGGCGTTTGATCAGTTCGATCTGCAGCAGGTTGAGCGGCTCGATATAGGGCAGGCGCAGCCGGATCGAGATGTCGAGCGCCGGATTGGCCGCGAGCAGCCGCGACTGGCCGGTGATCGTCAGCAGATTGTCGTGCGCCGCATGCCAGCCCGCCTCGATTGTGCCGAACACATGGTCGCGCAGGCCCTCGTCGGTGACCAGCCCGGCATAATGGCGCGCCAGCCCCATGTCGGATTTGGCCAGCACCATCTCCATATTGCCGAGCAGCGCCTGAAAGAACGGCCAGCGTTCCGCCATGGCCTTGAGCAGCCCCTTGTCGGCAAAGCCGTTGAGCGCCTCGCCCACGCCATACCAGCCCGGCAGCATGATCCGCGCCTGCGCCCAGCTGAACACCCACGGGATCGCGCGCAGGTCTTCGATGCGCTGGCTCTTGCTGCGGCTGGCGGGGCGCGATCCGATCTTGAGGTTCGATATTTCGCTGATCGGGGTGGCGGCGCGGAAGAAG
>NZ_JBGTFM010000459.1:0-1792 GCF_041747255.1 Blastomonas sp.
CGGAAGGTCAGATCAACCGACTGAAGACCCTCAAACGCGCCATGTATGGCCGGGCCGGTCCAGAATTGCTGCGGGCGAGAATGCTACCGTTCCGCCACACAAATTGAGGCAGAGCCCATTTAAGGGCTACGCGACACCGGCTATGAAGTCTGGGCCGAGGTCATGGCGCGCGAACCGGACCATCTGCACTCGAAGGGTTGGCATCCGACAGCCACTTTCGGCCCGCTGGGGGCGACTGCCGCTGTCGCGCATTTGCTGGGTCTCGATGCTGTGCAGACCTGCAATGCCCTTGGACTTGCAACTGCCTACGGTGGCGGTGTGATGGAGAACTTCGGCTCCATGACCAAACCGTATCACGCCGGACGCGCCGCAGAAGCCGGTGTGCGCTGCTGCCTTCTGGCGCAAGGTGGTGTGACCGCAAGTGCGGTGGCGATCGAAGGACCGAAAGGGCTGCTGGCCGCGCTGTCACCGGACCGCAATGCGGATTTGGTCCGCAAGGCCCACTTCGGTGCGCAATGGCACATCGAGAAAACCGGGCTGAACATCAAGAAATATCCGACCGTGGGGGCGTCACAGCGGATCATCGACGGCCTGCTGGACTTGCCTGGGCGGGAGGCGCTCGATCTTGACGCCATCGAGGTCATCCGGCCCCGCGTTTCGGAAAAATATGCGACTTTGATGGACAAGGCCAACCCGCGCAGCGCAGCCGAGGCGAAATTCTCGCTCGCTTATGTCTGTGCCGCCGCGCTGAGGTTCGGCACCATATCGCTTTAGACGCTCTCTGACGCAGCTCTTGCAGACCCCATGCTGCGCCGTCTGATTGCCCGTGTCGAGGTCAACGCCGTGGACGAATACGATCCGGATTATCCGGTGCCGGCCCCTCACGACATGACCATGATACAGATGAAAGATGGCCGACGTCTGGAAACCGGAAAGGTGCGCCGGTCGCCAGGACACGCAGACCTGCCGCTTGAAACGGATCGACTTGCCGAGAAGTTCATGGATTGCGCGCGGTTCGGTGGCGTCGATGAGGGGCAGGCCGACGCGTTGTTCACCCGGCTCCAAAGATTGGCCACATTGCCTGATGAGGACGCGCTGATGATCGTTCGATAAGGCGCCTGGCAGTCCGGTCAGCCGAGAGTGGTTTCTCAGGAACCCGGCTGGTCGCTGCGCCAGGATTGCCTGCCGCGCCTTCGACGCGCTGCATGGATATCTGAAACTGATACATCTCGGGGCGATATAGAATCTTGATGAATTCCACTGGCCGCCCGGAGGTGTCGCGCACCACGCGGCGGACGTCTATCAACGGCGCCCCGGCGGGCACGTTCAATGCACCAGCCGAAGTCGCGTCAGCCAGCGTGGCCGAAATTGTCTGCGTGGCTGAACCGACTGGCACGCCGGCGGATTCCAGCAATAGCAGCAAGGGCACCGTGGACATGTCCTGCCCCTCGATCAGGGCGCCGATATCTTCGGGCACCCAGGTGTTGAGCAGCGACATTGGCTGATCCGCCAGATCGCGGACCCGCAGCGCGTGCAGCACGCGGGCGCCGGACGGCAATTCAAGCTTTTCCGCCACTTCTACCCCGGTGGGGGTATACCCGAAATGCAGCACCCGCACGGTTGTCATTCGCCCGATATGACCGACATTTTCCAGCAGCCCATCCAGTGTCGCGCGCAGCGGTTCAGGGTTGCGCTCGGTGGCGGTGGGGCTGACGCGCGTGCCGCGACCGCGCATCCGCAGCACCAGCCCGCTGTCGGCAAGATCATTCAACGCCCGCCGCGCTGTGATCCG
>NZ_JBGTFM010000460.1:0-1564 GCF_041747255.1 Blastomonas sp.
AGCGCCGCCGCAGGCGATGCCGCAAGCAAAGGCGGGGAATCGAAGATCACAATCCGCCCCGGCGCACCTTCGGTCAGCTGGGAAAGCACCTCGCGGGTGCGCACCGATGCCAGATATTCGGTATCGGTGTTGGTCTGCTGCCCGGCGGGCAGGACCGACAGTCCGCGAATATCGGTGGGGATGATGCAATCGAGCACGTTGATCTGCGGATCAGACAGCGCGTCCATCAACCCGCGCTGACCTTCGATGCCCAGCGTCGAGAGGATGCTGGGCTTGGCAAAATCGGCATCAACCAGCAGCACGTCATGATCCTGCTCGGTCGCAATCGACATTGCCAGATTGATCGCGCAATAGGTCTTGCCTTCATTGGGCTGGGCCGAGCAGACCAGAATGCGCTGCGCCTCTGGCCCCAGCCCTACGTTCTGCTCAGCCGCGATGCTGGCGAGCAGGCGGCGCTTGACGATGCGGAACTCTTCGGAAATGCCGGTCACCGGACCATCGGGCACAATCAACGCAGCTTCGCGCAGCCGGTCGCGGTTGACCGGTGCGACCGGCACATTGGCGAACGCACGCGGGCGCACGGGGGCGATCGGCGGAACAGGCGCAACGGGCGCCGCTTGCGGAGCCGCAGCCGGCACATCGGGCAACTGCGGCGCGCGCTGCTGCATCACTTTGCGGAAATCATAGACCTGCGCCGCACGCTCGATCAGCGAATCCTTGTTCTTCGCCTTGTCAGCGTCTGCGCCCTTGTCTGGGGAAGGAATGGGATCATGCATCGTCATGTCTTTCTTGCCCTTCACACCACCGAGCCACGCTGGATAAACTCGATGGTCAACAGCAGCAGGAACACGCCGACCAGCGCGCCGCCGGTGCCGACAAACAGCCTTAGCTTGCGTTTGCGCTCGTCGCGCTGCGCCTGGGTGAGCATCTGCGAGATCGAGCCGATCACCATGCCGCCACTGGCGCGTTCAAGCTTGGCCACTGTTGCATAGCTGCCGCGCAGCTGGCCCAGCGCAAAAGCTCCGGCCACACCGCCGCCAATGCCGACGAACAACACCAGAGCGAGCAGCAGCGGGCGGTTGGGTGCTACCGGCGTGCGCGGGCTGGATGGCGGCGCGATCAGATCGAAGCGCAGCGAATCGGTCTGGGTTTCGACCTGGCCGCGCAACCGCAGCGTTTCACGGTCGGCCAGCAGCTTGTCATACTGCACCTTCTGCACTTCGTAATTGCGGTTGATGCGCGCCTGTTCGGCGGCCACGCCCGGCTCCTGAATCTGTCTGGCGACCATCGCGTTCATTTCAGATTGCAGCGCGCCTTTGCGGGCCTGCAGCCCGGTCACCGCCGCCTGACGCTCCGCGCGGATGCTGACCAATGAGCTGTAGGCCGGATTGGGCACGTTGTAGCTGTTGCTCGCCCCTGCCCCCGCTTTGCGCAGCGCCTCGACCTGGCTTTTGAGCGCCATCACATCGGGATGCTGATCGGTGAGGCCGCGCGCGCGCGCCGAGGCAAGTTCGCCCTGCGCCTGGGCGAGCGGATTGGGTGCACCGCCCGCTACCCCGCCGGC
>NZ_JBGTFM010000461.1:0-7303 GCF_041747255.1 Blastomonas sp.
GGCATCGCTCGCTTGTGCTTCCAGCGTGCGGCTGCGCGCAGCGGCGGCGCTGGCCTCGGCGAGCGAACGGCGCAGCGCGGCGCGCTCCTGGTTCAGATAGGATGCAGCATCGGCAGATGGTGCGGCACCGCGTGTTGCCTCAAAGCCCAGCAGCCCGGCGACGGGAATCGTCATGACGAAAACAGCAGACAAGGCGCGATGAACCATTATCGCTATCCTTCGCGGTGATAGGGGTGACCGGCCAGAATGCTGGTCGCCCGGTAAAGCTGTTCGGCGAGCATCGCGCGGGCAAGCAGATGCGGCCATGTGGCCTTACCAAAGGCGAGCAGCACATCGGCATCTGCGCGTTCGCTGGCATCAAAGCCGTCAGCCGCGCCGATCATGAAGCGCGTCTCGCGCACGCCGTCGTTGCGCCAGTGATCAAGCATCCGCGCGAGCTCCTGCGAACCATATTGCCCGCCGGTTTCATCGAGTATCACGGTGCGGCTGGCGGGCGGCGCGGCGGGCACAGTGCCGCCCCGGTCGGGCAGTTCGGTGATCACCAGCGGCCATTGCATCCGCTTGACATAGCGCTGCACCAGCTCTGCCTCGGCGGAGCGGCCTATCTTGCCGCGCGCGATGATGTGCAGCCGCATTTCGGCATTCTCGCATTCTGGCCAGCCGCCCAGTGCGGCCTGAACGGGTCAGGCGTTGGGCGTTTCCGGTGCGTCGCCAAAGGCCCACATGCGCTCCAGGTTATAGAAGGTGCGCACTTCAGGGCGGAACAGGTGGACGATGACATCGCCTGCATCGATCAGCACCCAATCGGCATTGGTCAGCCCTTCGATGCGCGCCGTTCCGCCCGATTCCTTGATCCGCTCGGCCAGCTTCTGTGCCATCGACGCAACCTGACGTGTCGAGCGGCCAGACGCGATGACCATGAAATCAGCAATGTTGCTTTTGCCTGCCAGCGGGATCGATACGACCTCTTGCGCCTGATCATCATCAAGCGATGCCAGCACCAATGCATGCAGTTGCTTTGCTTCAGCCAACTGACGGTCGGCGGTGAGCGGAAGCGGATCGATGCCCTGAACAGGGACGGGGGACAGATTGGCCAATGGACCTCCTAAAAATATGCGCAAGCCGCCAGCGTGGCGACTTGCAGGTGTAAAGCGGCAGAAAAAGCGTTGGGGACATATCCCGGTCTCGCCAATGCGTGCACACGGCTGATCATACGACCACCTGCCGGGTTACATGATCACGCACGAGTGTATCGGCAAGGCCATGATGCCAGTCAGGATCAGCCCTGCGCAAGGCAGTGGCGGATCGCGGATCAGGACAAAAGCGCAGCAGCACGAGTGCCGGCATACTCCATCGTGTCCAGTTGCGTGCCTGGTCCCGGGGCCGGACACGGTGCCCGAACCAGGCCATTGCGGGGGCCGTAATGGCGATCCCATCATATCCGGGCCGGGCGATGACTGCAATCGGCATTTGCTGCGCGATGTCGCGCCAGCGTTCCCAGCGATGGAACCCCGCCAGATTGTCAGCACCCATGATCCAGATAAAGTCATTCTTGGGGTAGCGCGCGCGCACCTGTTCCAGCGTATCGGCAGTGTATTGCGTGCCCAGCTGCGTCTCGATGGCGGTGGCGCGAATGCGTGCGCGCCTTGCCATTTTGCGCGCTGACGCCAGCCGCACAGGCAGACTGGCCATATCGCTCGCCCCTCGTTTCAGCGGATTGCCGGGTGTGACCAGCCACCAGATTTCGTCCAGCCCCAGCGCCTTCAGCGCGAACAGGCTGATCGCGCGGTGGCCGCGATGTGCCGGGTTGAACGACCCGCCGAGCAGGCCGATGCGTCTGGGCTGGCTCATGGCTGGGTGCGCAAGTCCTGCTGTTCATGATAGACGCGCAGGATACGGACGTGGTCCGAATCGACGGCATAGATCAGGATATAAGGCGTCGTTTTGACCGGCCATTTGCGATCGTTACGGTGGTTGATAATCGATCCTGCGTCAGGCCAGTCGCACAAAAAGTTGGCGGCATACACTGCAGCGATTGCCACCCTGTTGGCAAAGTCAATGTCTTGCACCACCAATTGATCATCGATCCGTGCCAGATCGGATTGCGCTTGCCGCGCCCAAACCAGCTTCTTCATTCAGCAGCTTGCTGAGCGGCCTGCCCCACTTGGGCCCTTGTTTGAACGCGTTCGGTGATCCACGCCTCCATCTCTTCCTGGGTCAGGAAATCGCCGCGAGCGATGTCGTCCTCACCCTTTTGGATGAAGTCGAGGAAATTGGCTTCTTCCTGTGCCATGCGTTCGATGGCGCGCGCGGCGAGCCAGCTGCGGCTGCGGCCCTGCGCCTTGGCGACCCGGTCAACCAGTGCCATTGTGTCGGGGTCGATGCGCGCCGTGATGACTTGTGACTTGCTCATACCCACACGAATACAATGTATACAAGGGCGCAGCAAGCCGCGTCCGACAGTTATCACTATGTGGTGCGGAAAAACGACTCGACGGCCTTTGGATAGGAAAAAATCGACGACACCGCGATTAAATCAAGCGGTATTCACATTAGCCATGCGGTTCATCGCACGACTCGTCCGGCTCACGGCAAAGCGGCGGGAGACGATTCGCTATGCCGGAATTGCTTTGCTAGCGGGTGCCGGGGTTAATGAGGGGTTATACAGGTCGTGCACATTTCAGATATGCGCAAGCGTGTAACGCACGTGCTTGCGCAATGGTTCCCTGATCGTGAATTTTTCATGCGATCGCAGGGCCAAATCAAGTTCATCAAAATCTCAGCCAGGGTGCAGATGATTGCTGCATCGATTGTGGCCGGGGCCTTTCTGGTCTGGTTGCTGGTCACAGCGGTGATGCTGTTCAGCCAGTTCAGCATCAGCGCAGAGCGGCTTGCTCTGGTCCGCAAGCAGGCTGAGGTGGCGACATCCGCCAACCGCGTCGCCGCCTATCGCGCTTCGGTCGATGATGTCGCTACCGATCTTGAAAAGCGCCAGACCTTTCTTGAAGATATCGTCACCAGCTATATTGGCGAAGACGCGCTGGACAGCGATGCCGACACGGTCATCGCCCCGTCGGATAACGCTGGCGAGGCTGCAAAGACCGCGCAGAAGATCAGCGCGATGGTCCCTGAGGCAGCAGGCCTTGCCCGCATGGAAGCGCGCCAGATCGCCTTCGTTGAACAACTGACCACTGCCGCCAATCGTCGCGCCCACAGCGCCGCGCTCGCCATTCGCAAATTTGGTCTGAACCCTGACCTGGTCGCCCGCGAGAGCGCCAGTGCACAGGCCGCCGCCCAGGGTGGTCCGTTCATCCCCTTGAAACAGTCGACCAAGGCCAGGCTTGACCCGCGCTTTGCGGCGCTGGGGCGCACCCTGGCGCGGATGGACGCGCTGGAGCGTGGTCTGGTGGCGATCCCTTCGGGTGCGCCCGCCGTGCAACACGCGATTACGAGCAACTTTGGCTATCGCCGTGACCCGTTCACCGGCGCGGCGGCAATGCACAGCGGCATCGATTTCAAGGGTGCGCACGGTTCGCCGATCCTCGCCGCATCGCAGGGCCGGATTGTGCATGCCGGCGTCAAGTCAGGCTATGGCAAATGCGTCGAAATCGCGCACGGTAACGGTCTGGTAACGCGCTATGCGCATCTTTCGACCATCGGCGTGCGCGTCGGCCAGCAGGTCGACAAGGGCGAGCGGCTCGGCGGCATGGGCAGCACCGGGCGATCAACCGGAACGCACCTGCACTTCGAGGTCCGCTACAAGGACCGCGCTATCAATCCCCGTCCGTTCCTGGAGGCCAACCGAGATGTTCTCAAGATCCAAGCCGTCGCAGAACAGCGCACCGATGATGGCTTCGCCCGTTAGTTCGCGCAGCAGCAAGGCAGGATCGAGCATGGCCGGCAACTCCACCTTCTCTGTCATCGGCACCGATGTCGTCATCACCGGCAACATCAGCGCCAAGGTTGACCTGCATATCGATGGCCGGGTTGAAGGCGATATCACCTGCGCCTCGCTGGTGCAGGGTGAGGGCAGCACGATCAAGGGCGCGGTGGTCGCAGAGACAGCGCGGATTTCCGGAACGCTGCATGGGTCGATCGAGGCGCGCGATCTGGTGATTGCGGCGAGCGCCGAGGTCACCGGCGATGTGACCTACGAGACGATCAGCATTGAGCAGGGGGGTCATGTCGATGGCCGCTTCCAGCACAAGGGCAAGACGGGGCTGAACGGATCTGCTCCGGCGACAACCGCATTGCATGCCATCAGCGACGGCTCAGCATCGCGTCCGGCCTTGCCGTTGAGCGCCAATCAGGTGGTGTGACGGGCAGGCGCGTCAGCCCTTCGGTAACGGGTTGACGCAAACGCCTGGCTCATCCAGTTTCTCGCACGGGGTCGCTCCTTACGCTTAAGGGGGGATATATGCCTGCAATCTGGTTGGCGCGGCTGCTCGCGCTGTGTGCCTGTGTCATCAGTGGTCCCGCGTTCGCGCAGTCCGATGACATGTCGGCCATCTTTGACAAGGCAATGGCAGCCGGTGAGGACCAGGATGACTGGGATGCGCGCGCCGAGGCGTTGAAGGGCTTTGCCACCGTGTGCGAATCGGGGCTTGCCAAGGCCTGCTACAATGCCGGGGTGATGGCCGAGCGCAGCTATGAGAGCGATGCCGCTTTTGACTGGATGAAGAAGGCATGCGACCGCAACAAGCTCGTCGCCTGCTATTATGTCGCGGACAAGCTGGCCTTTCGCGAGCCGAGCAACGTGCCCGGTGCCCGCGCGCTGTTCGGCAAGACCTGCGCGCAGGGCATGATCGCCGCGTGTCTGCGCTTTGGCGCGATGCTCGAAACAGGCGAAGGCGGGACGGAAGACAACCCCAAGGCGTTCGATGTCTATAAGCGCGCCTGCGCGGCGAAGTCAGCGGCGGGGTGCGATCGGCTGGCCAACTTCCTGCGCTATCGTGATGGCTTCGGGAATGATGACCTTGCCGCGCGCAACGCGTTCGAGATCGCCTGCAGCAAGGGCAGCTGGTCGGCGTGCAGCAGCCTGGCTGACATGCTGCGCGAAGGACGCGGCGGGCCGAAAGACCCGGCGCGGGCGTCTGACCTGCTGATGCGGGTCTGCCTTGATGGCGACAACACTGGCGCGTGTGACAGCATGTTGCTGACGCTGGACAAGTGAGGCGACGACCCGCAACTCATCGACACCTGACGGCAAGATCACGCTAGGCGCATTCCGCGTTCGGCGTTAGACATGGCGCATGATGATGCTTCCCCGCGCTCCGCTGATCACCCTTGCCGCTGCCCTGATCCTGACGGCCTGCCAACAGGCCGATGCGCCGGTGGCGGTTGCCGATGATCCCCACGCCGGGATCGATCTGCCGCCGGGACATCCTGCGGTCGATCTGCCGGGCGACAGCAAGGCGGCTGCGCCGGATGCTGCGGGTCATACACCGATGGTCGCGCTCGATGGCGAGGGGCTGCGGCTGTTCGATCCGCCGAGCGGGGTGAGCCGGGCTCTGGCCTTCGGCACATCAGAGGCGCAGCTCAAGTCGGTGCTTGAGAAGCTCAAGGGCAAGGCCGAGACCGGGCGCAACGAGGAGTGCGGTGTCGGGCCGCTGGCATATCTCAGCTGGCCCGACGGGCTGACGCTCTATGTGCTCGACGGGCTGTTTGCTGGCTGGTCGCTCGATGATCGCGGTGCTGCATTGGTGCCGGCCAAGGTGCCTGCGAAGGCCGCCAAGGCCTCCTCCCCAGCGAAGCTGACGACCGCGAAGCTGACCACCGCGACCGGCATCGGCATCGGATCGACCCGCGAGGCGCTGACCAAGGCCTATAACGCCAAGATCGAACAGACGACGCTGGGCACCGAGTTCAATGCGGCGGGGCTTTCGGGCATCCTTGATGGCACCGGTCCCAAGGCCAAGGTCACTAACTTGTGGTCGGGCGTCAACTGCGTCTTTCGCTAGCCTGCCAAGCGGGTCACACAGACGGGTTACCCGTCGCATTTCGGCCATGCATCTCGGCGTAGAAGGCGAAGGCAGACGCCATATCTGCGGCATAGTCGCCGGTCGGGTAGATCACCGGTCCAAGCCCCGCGCGTCGGTGCGCATAGTCCATGAACCCGCAGACGATCGGCACGCCTGCGCCCAGCGCAATGCGGTAGAAGCCGGTGCGCCATTCGGTCACTGACTTGCGGGTGCCCTCGGGCGCGATGGTCAGCACGAAGTCGTCGCGGGCGGCGAACTCGGCGATCATCTGCTGGACCATGTCCTGCGCCGCGCGACGGTCAACCGGCACTCCGCCCACCTGCCGCATGAAGCCTCCGAAGGGCCAGCGGAACAGCGAGGTCTTGGCCATGAAGTGGGTGCGCAGCCCCAGTTCGCGGGTCACGCCGATGTAGTTGGGGAAGTCCCAGTTGCTGGTGTGCGGCACCGCGATGATGACGAAGCGCCGCTCTGCCGGGGCCGTGCCCACCGCCGTAAAGCGGTGGCGGCGGTAGATGAACACCAGCAGCGCATAGAGCGCCCGCGCGGCAAGGCCAAGTCGAGGCTCCTTCACGCTCTGCGCATCCCGGCCCAGGCCACCGTCATCACCACCGGCAAGACCAGTTCAACCACCAGATAGGTGATCCACAGGCCAGCGGGTTCCGGCAGCCCGACCTGAGCCATCGAAATCAACCGGCCCAGACCGGACAGCAATATGCCCAGCGCCAGCAACAACACCAACATGCCCTGCTGACGGATCGTCACTGCGGCCCAGAGGCTGATGATGCCCGTGCCCAGATAGACACCGGCCAGGAAGCGGTGAATGTTGTCCAACCGGGGATTGGTCTCGGGCTGACCGAGCGTCATCTGTAGCACGCCGCCGGACACGGCGATCACTGCAATGAGCATCAAGCACAGCCGGGCCAGCCAGTGGCTTCTGGTCAGCGTTGTCGGGTTCATTGCGCAGCACCTCCCCTATTCCGCCTGAACGGCCAGTCGATAACCCCGCCCACCCACAGCGCCCACCAGATCGCCACCGGCTGGAACAGCAGGCGCGGGCCGTGGTAGGTCCAGGGCAACTGCCTGCCTCCAATCGCGATGTCGCCCAGCGCGTGGTTGATGTTGGCGGGGAACACGCACAGCGCATAGAGCGCGAGGCCGATGCCCGCCGCATAGCGCAGGCGCGGCACCATCAGGCCGATGGCCCCGGCGATCTCGGCCACCCCGGTCCAGAAGATCACCGTTTCGGGCCATGGCACCCAATAGGGGGTGATTGCCAGAAAGCCGCCGGGCGAGCGGATATGCGCGACACCTGCGACAAGGTA
>NZ_JBGTFM010000462.1:0-6105 GCF_041747255.1 Blastomonas sp.
ACGCCGCGCCCGCATCGCCATGATCAAGCGCCGCGCCGATGCCTGCCGCCAGCGCCATCTCGGCCACCGCGACCGCCAGCCCGCCGTCCGAGACATCGTGCACCGCGCTTACGGTGCCGTCGCCGATCAAAGCCAGCACCAATTCGCCGGCCGCGCGCTCGGCGACCAGATCGACCGCAGGCACCGCGCCCTCGCGGCGACCGTGCAGCACATCGAGCCACAGCGATTGGCCGAGGTGCGGCGCATCATCGCCGCCGATGACGATGATCGCCTCGCCCGCCGCCTTGAAGGCCAGGGTGGCCATCGTGCCAAGGTCTTCGATCAACCCAATCGCGCCGATTGCGGGCGTGGGCAGGATCGCGCGCGGAATGCCGTCCGGGCCGGTTGTCTCGTTATACAGGCTCACATTGCCGCTGACGATGGGCATGTCGAGCGCGATGCACGCCTCGCCCATGCCCTCAATGCAGCCAACGAACTGGCCCATGATTTCGGGCCGTTCGGGGTTGCCGAAGTTCATGCAATCGGTGGTGGCGAGCGGGCGCGCGCCGACCGAGACGAGATTACGATAGCATTCGGCGATCGCCTGCTTGCCGCCCTCGAACGGATCGGCAAAGCAATAGCGCGGGGTGCAATCGGTGGTGATGGCAAGGCCGCGGTTGGTGCCGTGGATGCGCACGACGCCCGCATCGCCGCCGGGCACCTGCACCGTATCGGCCATCACCATGTGGTCATATTGCTGCCAGATCCAGCTGCGGCTGGCGAGCGCGGGCGATGCCATCAGCGTCTTGAGATCGGCGGCGATGTCGGTGCTTTCGGGCACATCGGTGAGCGGCGTCGGCGGCGGCGTGGTCACATAGGTGCGGCTGTAGCTGGGTGCGTCATCAGCCAGCGGCCCAAGCGGAATGTCGCACACCGTCTCGCCCTTGTGCTTCAGCACCATATGGCCGGTGTCGGTGACATGGCCGATGACCGCGAAATCGAGCTCCCATTTGCGGAAGATGCTTTCAGCAAAATCCTCGCGCCCGGGCTTGAGCACCATCAGCATGCGTTCCTGGCTCTCGGACAGCATCATCTCATACGCCGTCATCCCGGTTTCGCGCTGCGGCACGTTGTCGAGGTTGAGCTCGATGCCGACCCCGCCCTTGCTCGCCATCTCGACGCTGGAGCTCGTCAGCCCCGCCGCGCCCATGTCCTGGATCGCGACGATGGCGTCCGATGCCATCAGCTCAAGGCACGCCTCGATCAGCAGCTTTTCGGTGAACGGATCGCCGACCTGCACGGTGGGGCGCTTTTCCTCGCTGTCTTCGCCGAATTCTGCCGATGCCATGGTTGCGCCGTGGATGCCGTCGCGCCCGGTTTTGGAGCCTACATAGACGATCGAATTGCCCGCGCCTGACGCTGCGCTGTAGAAAATCTTGTCCTGCTCGGCGATGCCCACGGCCATCGCGTTGACCAGGATGTTGCCATCATAGGCCGGATCGAAATTGGTCTCGCCGCCCACGGTGGGGACGCCGACGCAGTTGCCGTAGCCGCCGATGCCAGCCACCACACCCTGAACCAGATGCTTCATCTTGGGGTGATCGGGCGATCCGAAGCGCAGCGCGTTCATCAGCGCCACGGGCCGCGCGCCCATGGTGACCACATAGCGCAATATGCCGCCGACCCCGGTCGCCGCGCCCTGATAGGGCTCGATGTAACTGGGGTGGTTGTGGCTCTCCATCTTGAAGATGGCGGCGAGCGGCCTGCCATCCGCGCCGGGGCCGATATCGACCACGCCCGCGTTCTCGCCGGGGCCGCAGATGACTTGGCGACCGGTGGTAGGCAGTTTTTTCAAGTGCACGCGCGAGCTCTTGTAGCTGCAATGCTCCGACCACATTACCGAGAAGATGCCGAGCTCGACCAGATTGGGTTCGCGGCCCAGCGCGGCGAGGATGCGCTGATACTCGTCAGGCTTCAGCCCGTGTTCGGCGACAATCTGCGGGGTGATGGCCGCTGCGGGCGCCGTTTCGCTTTGGGTCTGGGTCTCGCTCATGGCCCCGCGCTTTACGCGGCTGCGCGGACGGGGGGAAGGGGGAGAATCAAGGGATCAGCGCGGGGATGCCGAAATGTTGGGCGGACAGGAATTGCTGGCGATCAAGAGTGGCGAATGAAACGCCGAACCGCTGCGCGATCGCCAAGTGCAGGGCATCGGGTGCGCGCAAACCTAGTTTCCAAACGCCACTAAATTCTGAGGCCTTGGCATAATCCAGTTCAGTGATTGGCAGCACATTGAAACTGTTATTGAGCAGCGTCGTCAGTTCCGCTTGCGCCATGCTGGCTTGCGTTTCTGATATCTGGCCAGTCCTGATTTTGATCGACAGCGCGCTCGAAAATTCCACATTGTTCCAGTGGCTGACGCTAAACCCATGCTTTTCATAAGTCGCAAACCAATCGAGCAGTTCGATGCTGCGTGGCTCCCGGCAAAGGAGCGCAACCAACAGGGACGTATCGAGATATATCATCAATATCGGTCTGTATCGCGCATTTCCCGGATGAATTCGCCCGCGCTTTGCTCCTGCATCGGCATTTTATCGAGATGACGCCGCATCGCCTCGACATCAATCGGTTTGCGCTGCTTTTCAGCTGGTACCAGCCGCGCGACCAGCCTGCCTTCGCGGATGATGTCGATGATCTCGCCCGCTTCGGCGCGGTCGACGAGTTCGCTCAAATGCGCCTTGGCGTCTGACAGGCTATAGGCTTCCATTTCATGCTCCTCAGCAACTGGGTAACCAGATATCACGCTGGCGCGGTAATCGCAATTCAGGCGCGAGCCTCCCCATCCGTCAAGACCGCGCTCTATGCATCGACGCGGCTCGATTTCGCGCGTGGTTTACATGGCGTGCGCTTGCGCCTTGACCACGTGCGGGCCAGTCGCCAAAGCTGTGCTATATGACCGAAGCCACCGCTATTACCACCGACCTGTCGTTCGAAGACGCCCTGAAAGAGCTGGAGGGCATCGTTCGCCAGCTTGAATCTGGCGATGTGCCGCTCGACAGCTCGATCAGCCTTTACGAACGCGGTGACCAGCTGCGCAGCCTGTGCCAGAAACGGCTCGATGCGGCGCAGGCGCGGATCGAGAAGATTCGCCTCGGCGCCGATGGCCAGCCGGTTGGCACAGAGCCCTTTGATGCGGGCTGATTCGGTGGCTGGACAGGATGTAATGGGGGACCGACGTTCGTGACCGACACGATCAACAGTGATATTTTATTGGCCGATGCGTTCAGGCACATCGCAGCGGACGTTGACGCGTGTTTCGATGCGTTGCTGGAGGTGCCCGATGATCCGCGCGCGGTGCTGTATCAGGCGATGCGTCATGCGACGATCGGCGGCGGCAAGCGGGTGCGCCCGCTGCTGCTCACTGCCACCGCAGCGATGTTCAATGTCGACCGGGGGCTGGCGGTGCGGGTCGCCTGCGCGGTCGAGGCGATTCACGTCTATTCGCTGATCCACGATGATCTGCCGTGCATGGATGATGACGACATGCGGCGTGGCAAGCCGACAGTGCACAAGGCGTTCAACGAGGCGGTGGCAGTGCTGGCGGGCGATTCACTGCACGCACTGGCGTTTGAAATCCTCGCCGGCAGCCAGTCACACCCCGAACCCTTCATTCGCTCAGAACTGATCGCCACGCTGGCAGAGGCGAGCGGCCCCAACGGCATGGCGGGCGGCCAGATGATGGACCTTGAGGCAGAGAAGGCCAAGTTCGATCTGCCGACGGTGACCAAGCTGCAGCGGTTGAAGACCGGTGCGCTGATCGCGGCTTCGGTCGAAATGGGCGCGATACTTGGTCACGTGGCGATCGAGGGGCGCACGGCGTTGCGCGCCTATGCGCGCGATATCGGGCTGGCATTCCAGATCGCCGATGACATTCTGGATGTCGAAGGCGACGCGGAATTGGCGGGCAAGGCGCTGCAGAAGGATGCCGCGGCAGGCAAGGAGACGTTCCTTTCGCTGCTGGGGCTTGAGCGCGCGCGCGAGCAGGCGTTTTTTCTGGTCGATCAGGCGGTGGGGCACCTGGCCAGCTACGGCCGCGAGGCCGATGTGCTGCGCGTGCTGGCGCGTTACATTGTCGAGCGCAATTCCTGATCCGCGCATCACGCAATCACGCCATAATCAACATGGTGACACATAGGGGAACAGCAGATGCGCATCGGGGTCTATCCAGGGACATTTGATCCCATCACGCTTGGCCATATGGACATCATCCGGCGCGGGGCCAAGCTGGTCGATCGGTTGGTGGTTGGGGTGACCACCAACCCTTCCAAAAACCCGATGTTCAGCGTGGAAGAACGGATGGAGATGGTGCGGCGCGAGGTTGCCGAGATCGACTGCGAAATCCACGTCGTTTCGTTCAACTCGCTGCTGATGGACTTTGCCGAGCGTGAAGGCGCAAGCATGATCGTGCGAGGATTGCGCGCGGTCGCCGATTTCGAGTATGAATATCAGATGGCGGGGATGAACCAGCAGCTCAACCATCGCATCGAAACCGTATTTCTGATGGCAGACGTGTCGCTGCAGCCAATCGCATCACGGCTGGTAAAGGAAATCGCCAGCTATGGCGGCGCGATCCAGCGGTTCGTGACCGATGCGGTGCGCGTCGATGTTGAAAAACGGGTGCGCGAAATCGGCCTCAAGGGTGACTGACCACACCGAATTTTCCTCACGCAGTTCATTCATGACAGGCTAAGCCGCTTTGGCTATAGCCGTGCCCGAACCGGGCAGTGCCTCCGCCTGCCTGGCCTGAACTTAACAGGACCCCCGCTTTTATGTCCAAGACCCTGAAATTGCTTTTTGCCCAGCTGTTCGCGCCGCTATTGTTGATGCCGCTGGCCGCGCAGGCGCAGGATGGTGCCGCTGCAACCGAAGCCACCGAGGCTGCGCAGGATGCCGAACGCGCCGCCGCCAGAGCTGCGCAGGATGCAGAACGCGCTGCCGCCAGGGCGCTCAAGGAGCAGGAGAAGGAGCGCAGGGAGCAGGAAAGGGCCGCCGAGAAGCTCGAAAAGGAGCGCGACAAGGAAGCGGAGAAGCTTGGAAAAGAGAGCGCCAGAGAAACGGCGAAGCTCGAGAAGGCCCGCGACAAAGAAACGCGTGCCGCCGCGAAAGCCGCGCGCAAACGTGCATCCGAGGGCAGGACGGGCAACGATTCAGATGATGCCGCTGCTGCGCTGGTCGAGGTCGTGGCGCCGCCAACCCCCGACAAGGCCAGCCCCGACAACATCCTGTATCTCGATCTGTCCACCGGCGGGCGCGTGTCGATCCAGCTGTATCCGGAAGTCGCCCCCAACCATGTTGAGCGCATCAGGACGCTCGCGCGGCAGGGCTTTTACGACGGCATCGTCTTCCACCGGGTGATCGAGGGCTTCATGGCGCAGACCGGCGACCCCACCGGCACCGGAACTGGCGGTTCCGAGCTTCCCGACGTGGCGGCAGAGTTCAACAAGTTCCCGCACCTGCGCGGCACACTGTCAATGGCGCGCGCGCAAGACCCCAACAGCGCCAACAGCCAGTTTTTCATCGTCTTTTACCCGCGCTTTTCGCTCGACAACAGCTATACCAATTTCGGACGGGTGTTTGCAGGCATGGAGTTTGTTGACGCGATCCCGCGTGGCGAGCCGCCGACAAATCCTGCGCGTATTTTGCAGGCATCGCTCAAATCCCAGAACAAACCCGAGCCCAATTACGCGGCTGCGGCTGCCAGAGCTCCGGCAGACCGCGAAATTTCGGTTGACGATCTGAATGCGCCGATCACCAATTGAGTGAGTCAGGGGTAGCTTACCAGGCGTATTGGTTCTCCGGCAATAGCCGGAGCCTGGGGGCCGGATTGCGCTATCACCGCCTCTGGATTCGGGCTTTCGTCGGAAAACGTCAGGGTGGAAATACCGGTAATCAAACATGCGCGTTGACGATTTCGATTTCGAGCTGCCACCCGAGCGGATAGCCTTGCGGCCGGTGCGTCCGCGCGATGCGGCGCGGATGCTGTGCGTTACGCCCGCCGGGCTGGCCGACGCCCATGTCCGCGATCTGCCCGGGCTGCTTAACTCCGGCGATTGCCTGGTGTTCAACGAC
>NZ_JBGTFM010000463.1:0-6426 GCF_041747255.1 Blastomonas sp.
TCGTCAATCGTGACACCGTCCTCGCCCTCGAACACCAGCCGCAGCTTGCCGGGGCCGGGCACGCGGAAATCGGTGGCCTTGTACTGATCGCCAAAGGCGTGACGCCCCACGACAATCGGGTCGGTCCAGCCCGGGACCAGCCGCGGGATGTTAGAGATGACAATCGGTTCGCGGAACACGACTCCGCCCAGAATGTTGCGGATCGTGCCATTGGGCGACTTCCACATTTTCTTGAGCGAAAACTCCTCGACGCGCTGTTCGTCGGGGGTGATCGTTGCACATTTCACGCCCACGCCGTGCTCGCGGATCGCGTTTGACGCATCGACGGTGATGCGGTCGTTGGTCTCGTCGCGCTTTTCGATCGAAAGATCGTAATATTTCAGATCGATATCAAGATAGGGCAAGATCAACCGCTCTCGGATCCACTGCCAGATGATGCGGGTCATTTCGTCGCCGTCGATTTCAACGACAGGCTTGCTCACCTTGATCTTGGCCATGCGGGATCTGCGCCTTTTTGCTGGGAGTGAACGAGACAGTTCCGTCGCTCTTAGCAAAGTCAGCCCATGATTCAACTGTGTCCCACACAATGGATCGACATAGCGCGCGATGCGGACGAATCCACGTTTGGCGATCGGATGGCGGCGACGGATCGCGATATTCCGCTTTGTGCGTTGTCAGGGCTGGTGCCAGCGCCTAATAGGGCCGGATGTCGCAAGAAATCCTGGATAATACGGGCAAAGGATTGGCAAGCTGGAGCTTTCCACCGGTCCATCCCGAGGGTCGCAAATTTGCCGTTATCGCTGCGACCATCACACTGGGCTTCGCGCTTTTGGGGTGGAGCCTGCTCGCTTGGCCGATGGCGGGTATCACCTTGTGGGTACTCGCATTTTTCCGCGATCCCGCCCGCGTCACACCGATTGACGATCGCTTTATTATTGCCCCGGCTGACGGCATGGTCACGTTGATCCAGCAAGTGCCGCCGCCGGTGGAAATGGGCGACATCGACGCGCTGGGCAGCGAACCGCTGTATCGGCTGTCGATTTTCATGAGCGTGTTCGATGTTCACATCAACCGCGCGCCGATTGGCGGCACGGTCAGACGCGTCGTGTATATCTCGGGCAAATTCCTCAATGCCGATCTCGACAAGGCGAGCGATGAAAACGAGCGCCAGCACATCATGATCGAGCGCAGCGACGGCCAGCGGATCGGCTTTACCCAGATCGCAGGGTTGGTCGCGCGACGCATCG
Organism: Blastomonas sp.; assembly: GCF_041747255.1. GTDB lineage: Bacteria > Pseudomonadota > Alphaproteobacteria > Sphingomonadales > Sphingomonadaceae > Blastomonas. The sequence continues at coordinate 1,248 of NZ_JBGTFM010000463.1, forward strand.
TTCCGTTCGTGAAAGAAGGCGATTTCGTCGCCGTTGGCCAGCGTGTCGGCCTGATTCGGTTCGGCAGTCGGGTTGATGTTTACCTGCCCGCAGGCACGTTGCCGCAAGTGGTCAAGGGCCAGCGGATCGTCGCGGGCGAAACCGTGCTGGCAGTCATCGGCGACAGTCCATTACGCGAAGGCGTGGCGCATTGATGGCGCTTTCGCAAGCGTCTGGCCCGGTCAGCGGTCGCCATGACTGATCCTGATCCGCGCGAACGGCGTGGTCGGCGCGGGCCGATCCGCTATCTTGCCGGCAAGCGTCTGCGGCTGCGCGAGGGCCTCACCCTGCGCGCGATGGTGCCCAATGCGATAACACTCGCGGCGTTATGCTGCGGACTTTCAGGCGTGCGCTTTGCGCTGGCGGAGCAATGGCCGCTGGCTGCAGGCGCGATTGTGCTTGCAGGCGTGCTGGATGGGATCGACGGGCGGGTCGCCCGGCTGCTGAAGGCGCAGAGCCGATTTGGTGCCGAACTCGATTCGCTCGCCGACAACATCGCGTTCGGCGTTTCGCCTGCGCTGGTTCTGTTTCTCTGGTCACTCGGTGATCTGCCCAGATTTGGCTGGCTGGTGGCGCTGGCGCTGGCGATCTGCTGCGCGCTGCGCCTCGCGCGGTTCAACGCCCAGATCGATATGGAAGATCAGCCGCATAAGTCAGCAGGCTATATGACCGGCGTGCCTGCCCCAGCCGGTGCAGGGCTGGCGATGCTGCCGCTGTATCTGTGGATGGAAACCGGGATAGACGTGCTGCGCAGTTACGCGGTGGTCGGCCCGTGGGTCTTGCTGGTCGCGTTTTTGATGATCTCGAATGTCGCAACGTTCAGCTGGTCATCGTTGCGCCTGCGCAAAAATATCAGGCTGGAGGCGCTGGCGATCTTTGCGCTGGTGGCTGGCGCCCTGCTTACCGTCCCCTGGGTCACGCTCAGCGCGATCTCCATCGTCTATCTCGCACTGATCCCGTTTGGCATCCGCTCCTACGCGCGGATCAGGCGGCAGCGCGCCAGTCGCAAGGGCTGATTGCGTTCATGGCTGACGGGCCGCGTTGTGACAGGGCAATCACCGATCCCCAGGACCAAGCCGGTGCGGCAGCCGGCGTATAGGTGCGCGGGGCAAGCATCGTGACCCGCACGTCGCGGCTGCCTTTGGTCGCCTGATACTCAGCAACCAGCGCGTCCATCTGTTCTGTCGCGCTGAAAAACGCGTCGATAATCGTCTTCAGCGCAAAACCTGCGGCACAGACGAAAAACAACGCGACCAAAAGTGCAAACATGAAACCCATTCCTTCTGTTTGCCGACTGCGATCTTACCGCCTGGCCGACCTGTGGAAAACGCTGTGGACAAGTGCTAGTTCCGGATGGCTCGCCGGGCGAATACGATTAACCCTGTTTGTCTCCTCTATGTTCTATATTTGTTTCACTGCGTCAAGCCGAATGATCATCTGTATGCGACAAAAAGAGATGGATTTTGCGGGCAGTTGCCGATAAGGGCCGCGTTGCTCGTGCGTTATGCACGGCAAATCCACATGGAAAACATACATACCGGTGCCCCGGTGACCCTTTCAGGGCTCTCCCAAGGTTTCCCGTTTTCCAGAGGCACAACCGGAAAGGACTAAGCTTATGGCGGCACCTGTCGTCTCAATGCAGCAATTGATCGAAGCTGGCGCGCACTTTGGCCACCAGACCCACCGTTGGAATCCGCGCATGAAGCCGTATATCTTCGGCGCGCGCAACGGCATCCACATCCTCGACCTGTCGCAGACTGTTCCGCTGTTCGCGCGCGCGCTCGAGTTCGTCTCGGCCACCGTTCAGGCGGGCGGCAAGGTGCTGTTCGTCGGCACCAAGCGTCAGGCACAGTCGCCGATTGCCGATGCGGCCCGCGCCAGCGGCCAGCATTTCGTCAACCACCGCTGGCTGGGCGGCATGCTCACCAACTGGAAGACGATTTCGGGTTCGATCAAGCGCCTCAAAACGCTCGAAGAGCAGCTTGCCGGCGACACCTCGGGCTTCACCAAGAAAGAAGTGCTGCAGCTGACCCGCGAACGCGACAAGCTGGAATTGTCGTTGGGCGGCATCCGCGACATGGGCGGCATTCCAGACGTGATGTTCGTGATCGATGCGAACAAGGAAGATCTCGCCATCAAGGAAGCCAATGTGCTTGGCATCCCGGTGATCGCGATCCTCGATTCGAACGTCGATCCGCAGGGCATCGCTTTTCCGGTTCCGGCCAATGACGATGCCGCGCGCGCCGTGCGCCTGTATTGCGATGCGATTGCCGCTGCTGCCACCAAGGGGCGCACCGGTGCCGTGGTCGAATCGGGCCAGGATGTCGGCGCGATGGCTGAACCGCCGGCAGAAGCCGCGCTTGAGGAAGCACCGGCCGAGCCTGAAGTTTCGGCAGCCGAGTTCGCGATGCCTGAATCGATGGCAGAAGCGACGCCGGAAACGACTGGCGACGAAGCACCTGCTGCCTGATGTGGCTAGGGCGAGCGTGGCTTGCCTTGCCAACTCAAAACGCCGCTTCGCAAAATTGACACATGACGGGGCTACGGGCCGGGCAATGGTCCGCACCTGCGGCCCCGTCAGGTCTATACATTACAAGGGATAAGAACCATGGCTGTTGTAACCGCTGCTATTGTCAAGGAACTGCGCGAGCGCTCGGGCGCCGGCATGATGGATTGCAAGAAGGCGTTGGCTGAAACCGACGGTGATCTGGAAGCTGCGGTCGATCTGCTGCGTTCCAAGGGCTTGGCTGCCGCGCAGAAGAAGTCGAGCCGCACCGCTGCAGAAGGCCTGGTCGGCATCGCTGTCGAAGGCCTGAAAGGCGTCGCGGTTGAAGTGAACAGCGAAACCGATTTCGTCGCCAAGAACGAGCAGTTCCAGGATTTCGTGCGCAAGGTGACCGCCGTCGCGTTCACCGTGAGCGGTGACGATGTTGAGGCGCTTAAGTCGGCTGCCTATCCCGACGGCGGCACTGTGGCTGAAAAGCTGACCGCAAGCATCGCCACCATCGGTGAGAACCAGTCGATCCGCCGCCTCAAGACCGTCATGGTCAGCCAGGGCGCGGTCGTGTCGTACATGCACAATGTCGTCTCGCCCAACCTCGGCAAGATCGGCGTGCTGGTTGCGCTTGAGGGCGATGTGGGTGCCGACGTGCTCGAACCGCTGGGCAAGCAGATCGGCATGCACATTGCCGCCGCCTTCCCGCTCGCGCTGCACGCCGACGGCCTTGACGCCGAGCTGATCGCGCGCGAACGCAAGATCGCCGAAGAAAAGGCAGCCGAAAGCGGAAAACCCATCGAGGTGCAGGCCAAGATGGTCGATGGCGCGATTGCCAAGTTCGCCAAGGAAAACGCGCTGCTCAGCCAGCTGTTCGTGATCGACGGCAAGACGCCGGTCGCAGATGTGGTGGCCAAGGCCGCCAAGGACGCGGGCGGCACGATCACGCTCAAGGACTATGTCCGCTTCCAGCTCGGCGAAGGCATCGAGAAGGAAGAAACCGATTTCGCTGCCGAAGTGGCGGCGGCTGCGGGGCTGTAAGCCAGCCCTGCAATACCAGTTCATGGCGGGTGGCGACGGCTGCCCGCCATGATCCTGCGGACCCAAGCGTGCCAAAAGCCGCGTCCACAGACTGCGCTTACGATGTTTGCCAATCATGCTTGGCAGTCGGTCCGCCTGTGACTATGGTGCGCGCCAGTCGCCGATATGGCCCGCCTGCCCCGCCTTTATCACCGGAAAAACAATGACCAGCCCCTCCTATCGCCGCATTCTCTTGAAGCTGTCAGGGGAAGCTTTGATGGGTGACAGCCAATATGGCATCGATCCGGCCACGGTCACGCGAATGGCGGGCGAGGTCAAGACCGCCAAGGACACCGGGCTGGAAATCTGCCTGGTTATCGGCGGCGGCAACATTTTTCGCGGCATGGCTGGTGCGGCCAAGGGCATGGACCGCGCCCAGGCCGACTATATGGGCATGCTTGCCACGGTCATGAATGCGCTCGCCATGCAAAGTGCGCTTGAGCAACTGGGCGTCGAGACGCGAGTCCAGTCAGCAATCGAGATGGACAAGGTGTGCGAGCCGGTGATCCGCAGGCGCGCCCAGCGCCATCTTGAAAAGGGCCGCGTCGTCATTTTTGCCGCAGGCGTCGGTGCGCCCTATTTCACCACCGATTCCGGCGCGGCACTGCGCGCGGCGGAAATGAAGTGCGATGCATTGCTCAAGGGCACCAGCGTCGATGGCGTCTACAACGCCGATCCCAAGCTGGATCCGGCCGCCGTGCGTTATGAAACATTGAGTTATGACCGGGTGTTGCAGGATAACCTCAAGGTCATGGATGCCAGCGCGGTGGCGCTGTGCCGTGACAATGCCATTCCCATCGTCGTCTTTTCGATCCGCGAGCAGGGCAACCTGGCAAAAGTATTGCGCGGCGAAGGCACGGCAACGACCGTAAAACCAAAGGATTGAGAACGTGGCCCAGTTTGACAAGAAAGACCTTGAGCGCCGGATGAACGGCGCGGTGGAATCGCTGAAAGGCGACCTGTCCGGTCTGCGCACCGGTCGTGCCAACACCGCACTGCTCGATCCGGTCATGGTTGAGGTCTACGGCGCGCAGATGCCGTTGACCCAGATCGCCACGGTCTCGGTGCCCGAACCGCGGATGATGTCCGTTCAGGTGTGGGACAAATCGAACGTCGGCCCTGCGGACAAGGCGATCCGCTCGGCGGGTCTTGGCCTCAACCCGATTGTCGATGGCACGACGCTGCGGCTGCCGATCCCCGACCTTACCGAAGAGCGTCGCAAGGAGCTGGCCAAGCTCGCCAGCCAATATGCCGAAAAAGCGCGTATCGCGATCCGTAATGTCCGACGCGATGGCATGGACGCGCTCAAGGCTGATGAGAAAAAAAGCTTCATCAGCGAAGACGAGCGCAAGCGCTCTGAAACCGAGGTGCAGAAGTTGACCGATGATATCATCGCGCAGGCCGACGCGGCCGCTGCCCAAAAGGAAAAGGAAATTCTGGGCCAGTGATCTTTCGCGCCGGCAGCAAGGGGCTGAAAGAGCAACCGGGCACCGCGCTGCCCCTGCCCGGCGCTGGCGGCGCTGGCCATGGGGTGCGCCACGCGGCGATCATCATGGATGGCAATGG
>NZ_JBGTFM010000464.1:0-2042 GCF_041747255.1 Blastomonas sp.
GCCCGCGATGCGATCCGCGCGCGCTGGCCCGATGGCGCTGAGCGCCGCCGCGCGATTGATGCTGCGCTGGCCCCGAATGGAAGACTTGATCCGCTCGCTAATGCCACGGATACGGCGGTTCAGGAGTGGCTATATGCCCCGAACGCGAGCGCACAGGCAGGGGTCTATACGATAGCAATTGATTCAGATGATCCCGATGATCTGACCATCCGCCAGCTGCGCCTGCTGGGCAGTGCCGATCTGGTGGTCCATGATGCAGACGTCGCTGCGGATATTCTGGCGCGGGTTCGCGCCGATGCATCGCTTGCCCGGTTCGATGGGCAGGACCCTCAGCCTTTCGAGGGGCAGATCATTGTCCGGCTGTTGCGGGTGACAGCAGGAAGTTCATAAAAACCGTTGCGACCGGCTTGGTCGCATCCTCTTGCCACGCCCGCGCCTCGACATTGGCGACGCGGCGACCAAGCCGGATGACCTCGCCCACCGCATAGGTGCGCAGTTCTCGCCCGCCACGCATGAAGTTGATGGTGATGTTGACCGGTTTGACGCGATAATCGCCACCAATGCGCGTGCGCAATGCGGCTATGGCTGCGATCTCGAGCAGGCCGCTGAGCGCTCCGCCGTGCAGATAGCCCGGTCGCCCCGTCACCGCCGGGCTGAAATCGTAAGCGATAACCGGCATTTCGCCCAGCAAATGGTCGACATTCATGCCCATTGTTCTGGCAAAGGGCGGCAGGATTGCTTCGATGGCGGCAAGGGTTGCTGTGTCGCTCATCAATCAGCCCAGAAAATTTTCGACGTGGATGAAGGTGCCGGCAACATGCGCCACCGGGTCACCCGGGTCACCATCATGCGCAACCCCGCGCACAAAGGCGATGGAGCGGGTGTATTTGTAGCACTCGCCGCGCCCGAACACCGTCTTGCCGGGGGCCGCAGGGCGCATGTAATCGACGCGCAGGTCAAGCGTCACTTGCGGGCGAAAGGCTTTCATTGCAGTCCACACCGAAAGGCTGGTGGCATTGTCCATGAGGCTGATGATTGGCCCGGATGCGATAACGCCGCTGCTTTCATCGCCGATCAGATTTTCGCTGTAGGGCAGCTGAAGTTCGACCCAATTGTCACCATGGTCGCCATAACGCATGCCGATATGGCCACCATGACCGTGGCCCAGCATCATCTGCATGAAGGCGCGTGGGCTGAAGGTGGAGCCCTCCGGTGGCCGACCTGAGGCATGGCCATCAACGGGTGCAGGGCTGTCGCTAGACATGAAGTGCATCTTTCGCTCGGCAGGATAACAGACATCGCCTGGTGCGGCGTCCCATCAGACAGCAAACAGGCCGATGGTCAATTGCCATTTCATCCAACCGGGTTGCAGCGCATCTGCTCCATTGCCGCAACGACGGGTGAAACCGGCGGGCGCTGCAATTGACGATTGCTGCCCTGCCAAGCCCGGTTATAAGTCAAAATACGAAACAGCCGGGGGGGGTTAGTTCAAACGCATGTTCAATTCTTCAGATCAAATCGGCCAGATCGGCGAACTGATTCAGCTTGCCATGGCCCCGGCATTTCTGCTGGTGGCCACCGGCAACATTCTGCAGCTATTCGCCGGGCGTCTTGCGCGGGTGATTGACCGCGAACGGGTGCAGATGGCTGCGTTCTACCGCACCGAAGGCGAAGAGCACACCCGCGTCGTGCTTGAACTGCGCAATCTTGACCGGCGGGCAGGCGTCGTGAATTCCGCCATTTTGCTCGGAACGCTTGGCGCGATGACGGTGAGTCTGCTGATTGCAACGCTGTTTATCATGGGGCTGACCGGCCTGGACCTGAGCGTCGTCATCGCCGCCGGCTTTATCCTGGCGATGCTGTTGCTGATTGTTGGCCTGACGCTGTTCGTGGTTGAAGTGAGGCTGGCAAACCGCAACATCCACGTAGAAAAACAGTTGCTCGAACTCGAAGACGAAACCGCTTAGCGGTTTATCCAGCGGCGGGCGGCGTGGCTGCAGCATCGGCCCCGGCGGCGCCTTCGCCTGCCTCGGCAGCGGCAG
>NZ_JBGTFM010000465.1:0-4402 GCF_041747255.1 Blastomonas sp.
CTGCGCACCAGCGCGCTGCTTTCCACATTGAGCGCAGCGGCGATGCGGTTCAGCCAGTCGATCGACAAGGTGCGCGTGCCGGTTTCAAGCCGCCCGATAGTCTGCGCGGTGGTTGGCGGCTGGCAGGCGCGCGCGACATCCTCAAGCGTCATTGCCTTGGCGCGGCGCACATCGCGGATTCGGTTGATCATCGCAATTCTCCTGAACCGATACGGGAAATGGCTTTCCTACATCATAACCATCGTGGCAAGCATCATGCAAATAATTATAACCATATAGGAGACAATATGACTGACTCACGGATTTTCGGCGCGGCGCGGGTTGAGGCCGGTCGGCTGTTGGTCGAGCGCGCGGTCGATGGGGATATTGTCGCCGGGATGCTCACAGCGGGTCGACGTCCGGCGCGCTCGGTGACGGTCAATCTTGCTGAATCGCCGCTTGGCTGGCTGCTGGCGCGCGGTCTCATAGATACGCGCCAGTTCGATGCGGGTGAAAAGTTGCGTGGCGACTGGGAGGCCGCCAATCTCGCGCCACAGATCACGATGCGCTGGGATGCTGCGCCCAGGGCCAGCGGGCGGCGGGGCGCGCCGGAGCATCTTGACGCCAGCGAACGGCAGATCGCGGCGCGCAGGCGGTTCGATGCGGCGCTTGAGGCGCTGGGCCGTGATCTTAACGACATCGCCTGGCGGGTGATCTGTGCCGGTGAAAGCGTGCCAGTGGCGGAAAAGGGCCTTGGTTGGCCGGTGCGATCGGGCAAACTCGTGCTGCGCATGGCGCTTGACCGGCTCGCGGATTTTTACCGGCTGCCGGGGTTAGGGCGGTGAATTGGTGATGTCATATACTGCCGTTTCAGGGTGACGGCTTTTTTGATTTGGGCGTTGCCATAAGCAAGCGCAGGCTGATCAACGGATCAATAGCGACCTCAGTTACCTTCATCCCGGATCTTCTCGTGATGCCGGATCACCTCGTCGATCACGAAGCGCAGAAACTTTTCTGAAAAATCGGGGTCGAGTTCGGCCTCTGTCGCCAGCCGCTTCATGCGAGCGATCTGTTCCTCCTCGCGCCTCGGGTCGGCGGGGGGCAGCGCGGTTTTGGCCTTGTGTTCGCCCACCGCCTTGGTGATCTTGAACCGCTCGGCCAGCATGTAGATCAGCGCCGCATCGATGTTGTCGATGCTTTGCCGGAACGCTGCAAGAACGGGATCGTGCCCCATAAGCCATGCCCTTTACTAATTCTGACCCGCCCGCGTCGCCCGCGCCGCTTTGTCCTTGCCTTAAGCCATGCAGATTGCCACATCGCAAGTCATGACAGCGACTGTTCATCCGATTGGCCGCAAGGCGGCTGCCGCAGCACCCTTTCCCAGTCTTGATCCGATCATGGCATTGGTAGCGCATGATATGCATGCCGTGAACAGCGTGATCCTCGACCGGATGCAATCTCAGATCCCGCTTATTCCAGAGCTTGCCGGCCACCTGATTGCGGGCGGCGGCAAGCGGATGCGGCCGATGCTGACGCTCGCCTCGGCGCGGCTGCTCGATTATCCGGGCACGCGACACCACAAGCTTGCCGCCGCTGTCGAGTTTATCCACACAGCGACATTGTTGCATGACGATGTGGTCGACGGGTCAGACCTCAGGCGTGGCAAGAAGACCGCCAATCTGGTGTTCGGCAATCCGGCGACCGTGCTGGTCGGCGATTTTCTGTTCAGCCGCTCATTTGAGCTGATGGTTGAGGATGGCTCGCTCAAGGTGCTCAAGATCCTTTCGGGCGCGTCGGCCATCATCGCCGAGGGCGAGGTTGACCAACTCACCGCTCAGCGACAGATCGAGACCAGTGAAGAGCGCTATCTGGCGATCATCGGCGCCAAGACAGCGGCCTTGTTCGCCGCTGCGTGCCGGATCGCCGCGGTGGTTGCAGAGCGCGACGAGGCAGTGGAGCTGGCGCTCGATGCTTATGGCCGCAACCTTGGCATCGCGTTCCAGCTGGTCGATGATGCCATCGATTACGTGTCTGATGCCGCCAAGATGGGCAAGGATGTTGGCGACGATTTCCGCGACGGCAAGGTGACGCTGCCGGTTATTCTGGCGTACGCGCACGGCACGCCAGAAGAGCGCACGTTCTGGGAAGCGGCGATTATCGGTCACCGCACATCGGACGAAGACCTCGCCCATGCGACCGATCTGCTGCGCAGCCACAAGGCGATCGATCTCACGCTCGACCGCGCCCGCCACTTCGGCCAGCGCGCCATCGATGCGATTGCCGGCTTCCCGGCCGGCAAGGCAAAATCGGCGCTGATTGAAACGGTCGAATTCGCGATCGCACGCGGTTATTAGGGCCGGCTGACCCGAATCACCGGGCAGCAGGTCCGGTGTTACAAAGTTCAGGTCCATGACGGCGATATCTGCCACTCCCATTCCCGCTGACCGGGCACCTGCCAGCATGCGGATCGAAATCCGCGCATTGCTGCTGCTCGCGGGACCGCTGGTGCTAGGCAATCTGGCGCAGATGGCAATCCACACCACCGAGGTGATCATCCTTGGCCGCTATGATGTGCGCGCGCTGGCCGCGGCGGCGCTTGCGGTAAACCTGTATTTTGCGTGCGGCACCTTCGGCATGGGGCTGATGACGGCGGCATCGCCGATGATCGCGGCAGAGCGGGGGCGGCGCGGGGCTGCGGTGCGCGACATCCGGCGCACGGTGCGGCAGGGCTTTTGGGTTGCACTGACCGCCTGCGTGCCGATCTGGGCCGTGCTGTGGCAGGCCGAGGCACTTTTCCTCGCGATGGGCCAGCAGGCTGACCTGTCGCGCGATGCCGGGCGATTCCTGCGCGTGGCGATGTGGGGGCTGCTGCCCTGGCTGCTGCAGTTTGTGCTGCGCATGTATGTGTCTGCGCTGGAAAAGCCGATCTGGGGGGTGCTCGTCACCCTGTGCGGTGTCGTCGTCAACCTGATCGTCTGCTGGGTGCTGGTGTTCGGCAATCTGGGGTTCCCTGAAATGGGGCTGATGGGCGCGGCGGTGGCCAATCTGGTGGCGAACATAACGTTGTTCCTCGTTATGGCGCTGGTGGTGACGACGGTGCGGCCATTCCGGCGCTATCACTTGTTCGGCCGGTTCTGGGTCGCGGACTGGCCCCGCTATCGCGGCATGTTCCGGCTGGGCCTGCCGATTGCGATCACTTTCACGTTCGAGGTCGCAATTTTCAGCGCGGCGGCTTTCCTGATGGGGTTGATCAACCGCGATTCACTCGCCGCACATGCGGTGGCGATCCAGATCGCCTCGTTCGCATTCATGGTGCCGTTCAGCCTGTCTCAGGCCGCGACGGTGCGCGTGGGCCTGCACCACGGACGCAGCGATGCGCTGTCCGCCAGCCGCGCCGGTTGGGCGGCGCTGGGCGTCGGGGTGGTTGCGGCATGTGTCATGTCGAGCCTGATGACGGCATTCCCCGGCTTTCTGGTCGGGCTGTTCATCAACCCTGCCGATGCCAGCGCCGCGCCCGCCTTCGCTCTGGCGCTGAGCTTCCTTGTGGTCGCGGCGGTGTTCCAGTTGGTCGATGCGGTGCAGGCGGTGGGGGCAGGGGTGTTGCGCGGGCTGCAGGATACGCGCTGGCCGATGCTGTTTGCCGCGTTCGGCTATTGGGTGGTCGGCATGGGCACCGCCTGGTTCTTCGCCTTTGAACTCGGCTGGGACGGCATTGGCGTGTGGATTGGGTTGGCGGCGGGGCTAGCGGTCGTCTCGGTACTGATGGTCGGGCGCTGGATGATGCGCGGAAGGCTAGGGCTGGGGGTCTATGGCTGAACTGCCTATCCACGCGGTTTTGCCAGAGCTTTTGGCAGCACTTAGGGACGTCCCCAATGCCGTTCTTGTCGCGCCCCCGGGTGCGGGCAAGACCACCACCGTCGCCCCGGCGCTGCTCGATCAGTCGTGGTGTACAGGGCAGATCCTCCTGCTCTCCCCCCGCCGTCTCGCCGCGCGCGCCGCTGCGGAGCGGATGGCGGATCTGACCGGAGAGCCGGTCGGCCAGACCATCGGCTATGCCACGCGGATGGACAGCAAATCTGGCCCGCACACCCGCGTGCTGGTGCTGACCGAGGGCATATTCGTCAACCGCATCCAGGCCGATCCCGAGCTTGGCGGTGTCTCTGCGGTGCTGTTCGATGAAGTCCACGAACGCAGCCTCGACAGCGATTTCGGACTGGCCTTGGCGCTGGAGGCGCAGGGCGCATTTCGCCCTGATCTGCGGCTGCTGGCCATGTCTGCTACGCTCGACGGTGCGCGGTTTGCCGCGCTGATGGGGGCTGCTCCCGTCATCGAGAGCGAGGGGCGAGCGCACCCGCTTGACCTGCGTTATCTGGGGAGGCGCGGCGAGCAGCCGCTCAACGATGCGATGGCCAGCGCGGTACGC
>NZ_JBGTFM010000466.1:0-2404 GCF_041747255.1 Blastomonas sp.
CGAAGTATCGCGGCTTCGCCCCGACAGGTTTCGTATTGATCCCAGTGCTCGACCGGATGTCATGGCATGGCGAGCGGCGCGGGAGCGCGGCGATGGCGAACTGGCGGGTGCGATCGCCGATGAAATGTTCGACCGCTCGAACTCCCATGGCGAGAATATCTCAATCCTAGACCGGGGGACATATACCGTGACCCGGACGACCTATTCGCAGCAGAAGGCTAAGGAATATCGTGAGGTCATCTTTGCGCAACTGAGCAGGGAAGAGACGTTCGCACTCAAATGCACGGACGGCAAATTCAACACTGCCTATCGCGGCACGATCAGGGCGCAGGACAGACAATCCTTTGGTAAATGGCCTCGACCAGACAATGCATTGGGACAGGGCCTGTGAAGGCCGCAGTTGCGACCGGTGAACTCGCGGCGGGTTTCCGCCGCCGGCTTGTCATACCAGTCCTGATGGCGATAGCGCAGCATAGCATCGCGCGGATATTGCCTGCGTGTAGCGCGGCGACGCCCGTGCCCTGCCTTGCCCACTACCCAAACGCTCCGTCGGGGCTGATGCAAATGCTTAGATAAATCCTGAAAGCAAAGGCCCAAGATAAGGGCGGGTACTTCAACAAGGCCTGACGGGACTGTCCTAAAACTGCACATTAGACAATGGAGCCTAGAAAAAACTCTAGGAACGGCTATATCGTCACTACGACCATGACAGCTATCATTCTCGCCATCTTGGGCATTACCCTCTTTGCGCTCTGCAGCGCCGTAGATGCGGCATGCGAGCGAGCGCTTGTTGTTGCAACCAAGTTTGCAGCTTATCGGCGCAAGTTGGCATTTCTGGATGCTCACGCCAGCGGCACAGATGCAACCGGCGGAGGTGCATTCGCTGCGCTCGCTCGCCGCATTCTGCCAGAACCAGACCCTTTCCCTCGATAAACGCCTGGGCCGATCGGGCCCAAGCGGTGGATTTCAGCGAACCAGCGAATCCAGCGAACCTTCGCTGCATTCGCTGAACAGCGAATATCGAGGGAAATGCCTGTGCCAAAAAATGAGAACCCTATCACGCAAGCTATACACGATGGCGCCGCGGACGAGACGCTGCGCGAATTCGGCAATGACATAGAAAAGGTCAACGCCAACCAGGTGGCAACCCGTTTGGGCATGACCCGGGCAAATCAGGCCTTCTATGAAAAGTTCGCCGACTGGAAGAAGCGCCGGATCGAAGAAGGCGTACTCCATGCAGAGATGGCGCCCCTGCAGCTGCGGGAAGGTCTCGCGCAGCGGCTCGAACTCTCAAAGCAGGAAATCCTTGCTTACGCTTGTGGCATGACGGGTAAAGCGGTCGCCGAATATCGGGAGGAATGTGGCAAGGATAAGGGTCTCTACCGGGAGAAGGTCGCCACGCTCGAGACGAGGGTCGTCACCTTGCAGGTGGAAGTGGCGGAGAAAGATGAGCGCATCGCGTCCTTGGAGAAGCAGCTGAAATTTGCGGGCGGTCAGCTGGTAGTCCTGGAGACGCAGTTGGCAACCGAGCGAGGGAAGGGCGAGGCGCTGCAATCCATGAATGTCGAACTCATCCGGCTCGCAGGCGAGAACTGGAAGCCGGTCGAACAGGCCAAAACAGATGAGCAGTTGGCCAATACGCAGGTCGAGGACCATTGGGAAACCGATCTGCCGATCGACACAACCCGGTATGATCTGGAAACGGAAGACGATGATGATGAGGCGGCAGCCTAGCAAGGCGCAGCCCGACCAAGGGCGGCTTCTCCAGAGAGGCCGCCCTTTTTTATTGCCGCAGCAGGAAAAGCGACCCTGTCCCCAGGTCGCGGAAGAAGAAATGATTGGGAGAACATCTGCCGTGAACCGGCAGGTGAAGGGAAAAAAGAGCAGTCAGCTCGGCCAGCCTCGCCGGTTTCACCAACAGGAGAAGCCGTAATGATAAATACCAAACACCTGGATCCCACATTCGAACGCCGCGCGATGCGTCTCGAGCGCCATCCCGGCTATCGAGTGCTGCGGGCGGTGCCGCCGGCCTTCAGCAACATGCCGGATGACGGCTGCCCGCCCGATGGAAAGTGCGTGGCGCTGGTTGACCTGGAAACGAGCGGGCTCAACCCCGAGGAAGACAAAATCATCCAGCTGGCGCTGATGCTTGTGTGGGTAGGTGATGACGGTGAAGTCCTCAACCATTTTGGTCCGATCGCCTGGTTCGAGGATCCGGGCATTACGCTGGACCCGCGGATCACGATGCTCACGTCAATCCGGTCACAGGATCTGAGCGGCAAGAGCATTCCCGACGCAACGGTTATGGGAATGCTTTCGCGGGCCGATCTGCTGGTAGCGCATAATGCTACATTTGAGATTGGCTGGCTCGAGCGCCGGTATCCCCAACTTCAAGGTGCACCGT
>NZ_JBGTFM010000467.1:0-2797 GCF_041747255.1 Blastomonas sp.
ATCGTTCGACTCCTCAGGTTGAAGGAGTCGAAATGGTCTGCCCACCACGGATACTGTTCAATCCAGGCGCAGCGCCCGCGCCGTCAGATCGGCCTCACCGCAAACGCCACTCCCGCGAAGCGGGTTCGTGCAACGACCCCAGAGCAGTCATTGGAGCCACCCGCGAAGAACGTTGCTACCTGCTTTTTGCCTGAGGAAAGCGTTTGGAATTCTCTTGGCTTTCCGACAGTTCCAAAAACGGAAGCTCACAATTTTTGGATAAGAGACTACTCACCATTTACAAAATGTAAAATCTGTTTTCCATTTTCGCGAGAATAACAAACGGTAGTATCGCCGCCCACCGTACCAACCCGCAAATTCAGCCCAACACAAATCATCGTTGGAAGATGAACTACAACTGGGCTAACTTCACGCAACACTTGATCAAGTGAAATTTTTCCATTCCCGGAATAAAATGCCAGTGCTCGATCCACATAAGGCTGATCTGCCATATGATACGCAACTGTCGCTTCTTCATGATGCACGACTGCCGCTTCTTCATTTGCATCACAAGACGCCAAGAGAGCAGCGCAAAATAATGTGTAGAAAAATTGACGCACCATCACTGGGATTTACCAGATTTAACCGACACCGCAATAACGGCTTCGCGATCGTTGCTCCATGAAATTTGCCGGTCCGTGTTCCACCCACTTCTGGTCATTCCCGACGCATGGGTGTTCGCACAGGATCGGTCGTCAGACTCCGGCCTCGAAGTCACCTGAACCCGAATCTCTTGTGGTAGCCATTTTGCTGACAGCCTGTTCCGTGTTAGGAACGCGACCATGCGGGGGATATTGCTTTGGGGTTTTTGCTCAACTCAATCGTGGCGCTTGTGCTGTCGGCGGGCGGCGTGACGGATACTGCGCAACAGCGCGTGAGCGAGCCAGCAGAGCTGGTGCTCGGTCGGGCCGATTCAGAAATCGTGCTGAAGCAAAAAATACTCCAGGGCATTTTTGGCAAGCAGAAATATGACTGGGATGTCGATCTGGACAAGGGTGTGATCCGGTTCACCAGCGCGACCAAGATGGTCAGCGCGCCCGTCCAGGTGATTGGCACCTACAACACGCTCGACGGAACCTTTCTTTGGGGATGGGATCATCCGTCCGTCCCCGTTAGGCTCGGGGCGGATGCCCGGCGGGCGCGTCAATTCGGCAAACGGCAGAAACTGCCCCTGTTCACGACGCGCAAGGTCGAATGCACTGAAGATCAGGCATGGCGCTTCACCGCCGTGGCGCTTTATCTGTCCGGTGCCCAGGGCGCCTATCGAGGGCCTTCCGGAACGACGATGGTGTTCATGACGTTCGGCGACATGACGGTCACACCGCTCAAATGAGCTGCGGCACCCGTTCTCCGGCAAACGCTGGAGTCCAGGGCGAGCAGTGCCTCATCGCTTCTGGCTTACGGATCAGGCCCGGAAAACAGAGACCTATCGCTCCTCGCGTGCGACCTCGCGCCAGCCGATGTCGCGGCGGCAGAAGCCGGTGGGGAAGTCGATGGCGTCCACCGCTGCATAAGCTGCATTCCGCGCCGCTGTGACCGTCGCGCCGGTAGCGGTGACGTTGAGCACGCGTCCGCCGTTGGCGACCAGCGCCTCACCTTTCAGCGCCGTGCCCGCGTGAAACACCTTCGCCGCGCCGGTATCGCCCAGCACAATTGCGCCACCCTTTGCGGGCGCGCCGGGATAGCCGGTCGCTGCCATGACGACGGTCAGCGCGACATCGTCGCTGAAGCGCGGCGTCGCGCATTCCGCCAACCGCCCCTCCGCCGTCGCCAGCAGCAGCGCGGCCAGATCGCTCTCAAGCCGCATCATCAGCACCTGGCATTCGGGGTCACCGAAACGGCAATTGTATTCGATCAGCTTTGGCCCCTGATCGGTCAGCATCAGTCCGGCAAACAGTACGCCCGAATAGGCCATGCCTTCCGCCGCCAATGTCGCCACGGTAGGCGCGATGATGCGCGCCATGACCTCGGCCTCAAGCGCCGGGGTGAGCACCCGCGCGGGGCTGTAGGCGCCCATGCCGCCGGTGTTCGGCCCGGTGTCGCCTTCGCCGACGCGCTTATGGTCCTGCGCCGATCCGAGGGCGACGATCGCGCTGCCGTCGGTGATTGCAAAGAAGCTCACCTCCTCGCCGCGCATGAACTCTTCGATCACCACCTCGGCCCCCGCCTCGCCGAAACCGCCCGCGAACATATGGCCGATCGCGTCCTCGGCTTCCTCAAGCGTCTCGGCGATGATCACGCCCTTGCCCGCTGCCAGCCCGTCGGCCTTGATCACCACCGGCAGACCGAACCCGGCCAGCGCGGCGCGCGCCTCGGCAATGTGGCTGGCGCGAACATAGCGCGCGGTGGGGATATCCGCACGGTCGCACAATGCCTTGGTGAAGCCCTTGGAGCCCTCAAGCTGCGCGGCTTTCGCGGACGGACCGAATACCGCGATGCCGTGGCCACGCAGACTGTCCGCCAGCCCGTCGACCAGCGGCGCTTCTGGCCCGATCACCACCAGATCGATGGCGTTTGTTGCGCAGAATACCGCAACCGCCGCATGGTCGGTCACCGCCAGATCGACGCAGGTCGCGTGCTCGGCGATGCCGGGATTGCCGGGCGCTGCGAAGACTTTCGCGACCTGCGGGGATTGCGCGAGTTTCCAGCACAGGGCATGTTCGCGGCCTCCGCTCCCCACCAACAGGATGTTCATGCCCGATCCCTTTTCAGATGACGCCCGTTCGCATTCCGGCGGGCTGTTAGCCCAGATGGCACC
>NZ_JBGTFM010000468.1:0-1559 GCF_041747255.1 Blastomonas sp.
GCGCAGCGGGCCGGTGTCCGCCCCGCCGTGCGGCATGACGCCGTGCCGGCTGTCGGAGGCGATGCCAAGAGGAACCCGCTGATGGCAAGCGGGTTGTACTTGCTGGGGCATCGTTTTCCCCGGATGGGCAAGTATCGATGAAAATGTCAGCGCGGATATGGAGAATGGGATTGGCAGCGGTGCTGACGCTCACCATCGTCCTCTTCTGGCCGCCTGACCATGGATTCGCATCATCCTATAATACCGGGCTGCAAGCGGAAGCGCATGGCCACCTTGCGTACAGCGAACAGAACGACCAGCACCGCCATCTCAACGTCAAGATGGATGCCGACTGTGATGCTTCGACAATCGGCTGTTGCGTGATGGCGCATTGCTGTCCAGGCATTTCAGTCGGCCCGGACGACTTGCCCTTGTTTACCAGGAATGACGGGACGACAGCTGCATCAGCGGACCGTGGCACAGGCAGCGACCCGGTGATGGTGCTGCCGCCGCCCAGACATTTGCCGGTCTGATCGCGCAAAAAAATCCCACAATCAGGAGAACTCAAGATGAATATCGCAAAGACGATCCTCGCAGCGGCTGTCGCCGCAACCGCATTCTCGGCACCGGCTTTGGCCCAGGACGCGGAACTCAAGCTACCCGGGCAGTGCACCGCTGCGTCCGACACGCACGGAACGGACCATTCGGCCATGGGCAATGGTGGCATGCAAGACAACCAGGCTGGGGGCATGGATTCCGGCATGATGGACATGATGGGGATGGGAGGCGTCGATCTCGAAGCCATGCCCGAGCACGTTCAGGAGAACATGCGCCGGATGATGATCAGCATGCCCGCCATGCACGACGGCATGATGAATGAAGACGCCGACGTGGCCTTCGCCTGCGGGATGATCGCCCACCATCAGGGGGCGATCGACATGGCGCAGGTGCTGCTCGAGCATGGTGACGACGAGCAAATGATCAAGCTTGCGGGAGAGATCATCGCCGCACAGGTCGGCGAGATCGAGCGGATGACCATTTGGCTCGCCGAAAACGCCAACTGACATGGCCTGGCCCCGCGGTACAGGCTGCGCGGCCACTTTTGCGGGGCGTTGCGAAACTTCTTGAGCTTCCAGCGACTGGCAACTCTATTGGGTGTGAAACAGCTTCGGAGACGTCGCCATGAACATCGGAGCCGCCGCCGGGCAGTCAGGCCTGTCATCCAAGACGATCCGCTACTACGAAGACATCGGCCTTTTGACTGCCGATCGGGCCGCGAACGGCTACCGCGACTATTCCAATGAAGGCGTCTACCGGCTCCGCTTCGTCCAGCGATCCCGCAGCCTCGGATTTTCAATCGAAGAGCGCAGGAAGTTGCTCTCCCTTTATACCGACCGCGACCGCGCCAGCGCGGACGTAAAGGCAATCGCCACCGAGAAGCTCGGCGAGATCGACCGCCACCCGCGTCGCCAGATCCCCCATCATGCCGCCAGCCCCACCCCGCCATCGTTGAGATGGCAGGCGACCGTGCGCCCCGCCCCGGCCCCGGTGAGCCGCGGCACCTCCGCCTTGCAGCGCGG
>NZ_JBGTFM010000469.1:0-3581 GCF_041747255.1 Blastomonas sp.
AATTGACGAGTTTATTTCTATATAATTCAATATTATAAATCATCCATGACCCAACCAAGGCCCCCAATAAGGCCCCAATTCGAGTAGCCTACCTTTTGCCTGTGCCTGTCGCATCTGGCTTCATTTTCCGGTACGCATGATAGCATGCAACAGGAAACATTCATTCGCACACGCGCCCGTGAACTGGCGACGACCGGTCAATATCGCGGCTGGCGGTCCATAGAGATTACTTTGCGGGCGGACGGGTATCCTAAAGCGCGGTCCGTCTTGGATGACCACTTTTTCCGCCGCGAGTTAAATGCCCTTTGCCAAGGCCAGCACCCCTTTGATGCCTGATATACCAATGACGATTCGAAAGAATATCACAAACGACATTTTGAGGGAAATGATGGGCAGTTTTGTTATAGGATTCATCGGGCTAGGCATCTTTGGATGGTCTGGCTCTTTTCAACCTGAGCACAAGCGTCCTCCTATATTTCAGGGTAGTATTGGGACCATACTATCTTGGATCGTCATGCTGATTGGATTGTATCTCGTTTATCGGGGGTGGATTCGGCCTTGGCTTTAAGCCGATGCGCTGTCTAAAACTCTCTGGATACTTAACAAAGTCTTTCCTGATGAGACTTAGCAAGTGAACTGTTTCTAGAATAGGCAAGGGGAAGGAATGATGGGATTTATCCAACGACTTTTTGGGTCAAAGCCATCCCCGTCTCCATCCGCCTCGGTGCGAAATGAGCCTCAGACGATTGAGGAGGTTCAGGCAAAAACACTTTTGGGATTCTTGATCCCTCAATTGCAACTCCTCGGCTTCGAGTTAGAGGAGGTGCCTACCACCGGAAAATATGTATCCAAGCGTTCACGCGGCTACATTTACGGCTTAGCAGCAGCGATTCTGGGAGCGACCTCGCAAAAAATAAACAGTGGGATGGTCGATGACATAATGCACACCGCCTTCACACTGGTGTGGGGCAGGGAAAACGCGCAGCGTCTTTTCGATATGACATTAGCGGAGTGCGCGGCACGCAATGGCGATACGCTAGCGGGATCATACCGAGCTGAAGCGGATGTTGGTGAGGTCTTTCAGGAGAAGCCCCATGCCGCTGTCATGGGCCTCTGGCTCCTAAACAATGGGCTGAACAACCCGGAGGTTATCATGCCTCCAATCGAAAACCCTCGCCCTCTACCGCCGAGCAATTCTGACCCTGTCGAAACGTCAATTGATGATCTTGCATCCCGATTGGATGAACCGAAAATCACGCTTCTATGCGATTGTTTCGGACAAATTATGATGCCTCAGCTCGAACAATTGGGCATCCAGCCGGGCGGCATTGAGCATTCAAGCTTGGCTGGCAGCGCGCAAGCGTGCGGTTACGTGCAAGGGTTATGTGCAGCCATAGCTGATGCATCGGGATTTCAACCTAACGATGAATATGGCGTAGTACTTGGGATTTGGGCTTTTGATGAGATGTATGGGAACATTGGCCAGGTTCTTCATAGAAAGACGATGAAGGCCATTGTAGATCAGGATATGAGCGCAATACATGGCGTTCTTTTGGCACGAGAGGATATGTCTGCACTCTCGGAAAAGCGCCCTGATTACAAAGCATCCGGTTTCAGGCAGATCGCCAGTGGCTCTCTGTTCAAGTGATAAATAAAAGCTTTTGTGCTGCGAGCCATTCTCTTCTACACATTTGCTGTCAGACCACGCCGTGTTGAGCTCGCCAATGGAATTTACCCGCCCCGAACTTGAAGCAGCCGGATTCGTCGGCTGGGTTCCGCTCTCGACAATCAGGACGAGCGCCTGCCCGTCATCCAACGGCGTCTACATGATTACTTACAGCGGCGGCAGTCCGATCAATTTCGAGGATCGGAGTTGTGGCGGTTGGTTCAAGGGTAAAGACCCAACCGTTTCGCGCGATGCGCTGCTCGCTAACTGGCTTGAGGGTGTTGAGGTCGTCTATATCGGTAAGGCTGACCAGCTAAGGCGCCGCCTTACGCAGTTCGCGGACTTCGGCGCGGGCAAGCCGGTAGGACATTGGGGCGGTCGCTTAATTTGGCAGCTTCCGAACGTTGACGCGCTGCGCGTCGCTTGGAAAGAGACGCCGGGGCAGGTTCCCGTTAAGGTAGAGTCAGAACTAATCGCCGCTTTCCGGCAAGCTCACGGCAAGCCGCCGGTCGCCAACGACCCGCACCGGCTTGGTGCCTAATCGTGGATCTGACTATGTTTCAAGGCGCGGGTTGACGAAACACGGGGCTGCGCGAACGGCAGCGCCACATAAGACTTCACCGGAGTCCGGCTCCCGCCGTCTTGTCGGCTGCTGGCGTCGGCATGACAGCCTGAGCAATGGCGGTTTGCACCTGTCCGGCTCGTTCGCTGATCGCGGATACCAGCTTGGCCCGGTCATTGGTGTAGATCGCCACCGACTCCTTGGCGCGTGACACGCCGACATAAAATGATTTCTGATCGATCAGATTGGTCGCGCGGCTGTCGGCATGGATCATGACATGATCGGCGGTGCGGCCTTGGGCGGCGAAGGCGGTTTCGACATAGGCATGGGCAATGTGCTGGTCGCGGGCGGCGTCAAGGCTCAAGGTCTGGGTCCGGCCTTTGGGCAGGCTGACGGTGGCTATGCGGGCCTGCGCGTCAATCGCGGTGACTTCACCGCGAGCACCATTGATCCGCCCCGCTTCCCGGTCGTTGCGGGTAAACCGGATGCTGTCGCCGGTCCTGAGTTCGAGCGATTGCGGCGAAAACGTCTGACTGTTGCCCGAACCCCATTGCCGCAAACGCCAATCCACCTCGCGCCCGTCTTCCGATTTCAGGGTGATCGCGGCTTTGGCCGGGTCAATGCGCTCGACGCGGTATGCTTCCCCGCGCGCGACGCCCTTGTCGGCATAATCACGGGTGAATCGGATAACATCGCCCTTGTCATAGCTCATCGGATCACGGGCCTCGGCGCGGGTCAGCCCCTTGTTGGCAAGGCTCTGCATGGTCACGGCGGAGCCGGAAAGCGCGCCGGATTTGGCAAGCACGGCCCGAATGTCGGCGGTGAGTGTATCGCGCCCTTCGCGTGATGGCTCGATGACAAGGGTTCGGGCGCGGCTGGCCTTGTCCAGCTTGGCATATTGCTCGGCGATGGCGGCAAAGCGTTCGGCACGGTCGGCATTCTCGACGATCCTGCCGCCACCGTGATCCAGCGCGGCCAGCGCCTTTCGGGCATCGCCCTCAATGGACGCCAGAACCGCTTCCTTGGTCGCCGTATTGGTCTGGCGGACGATCTCGCCCAGCTTCGCGGTTTCCATACCAGCGCCCTGCAACTGCGCAAAACCCGCGCCGGCCTCGACCGATCCAAGCTGCTTCACGTCGCCGACAAGGATGACACGGGCATTGTTCTTTGCCGCCAGGTCGAACAGTCTGGCGGTATCGCGGGCCGACAACAAAGATGCCTCATCCACGATCCATGCGGCGGGCTGGCCCTGATGGGGCCGCTCGGGGGACAGCAAATGCCGGGCGACGGTATCGCTGCGCGCGCCCAGCGCTTCGCCCAGCACCATCGCCGCCGATGCGGTGGGTGCAAGGG
>NZ_JBGTFM010000470.1:0-1836 GCF_041747255.1 Blastomonas sp.
GCGCATTTCCAGCTGGCGGGCGATGGAGTGGCCCAGCTTGGCCAACAGCGGCGTGATCGTGAGGCCGATGGCGGTCACAATCTGCCAGAATTGCGCGGTCGATGCCTGGATAAGCTGCGCCTGCACTGCAGCAGCGAGCACGATCAGCGTGGTTTCCGATGGGCTGGCCATCAGCACGCCCACTTCGGCTGCTGTGCCCCGCCTTGCGCCGGCCACGCGCAACAGCACGCCTGTGACCACCGCCTTGACGATCAGGACACCCACTACGGCCATAGCCAGTTCTTGCCAATAAGCAGCAATCACCCTCAGATCGACCGACATGCCGACGGTGATCAAAAACACACCAAGCGCCAGCCCCTTGAAGGGTTCAATCAGGATTTCGACCTCACCCCGATACTCTGTTTCGGCAATCACTAGACCCGCCAGCAGCGCACCAACAATCGGTGACAAGCCCACCGAAGCAGTGGCCAGACTGGCGGTGATCACCACCAGCAGGCTTGCGGCCAGAAACAGCTCTGGGTTCTTTGTCCGCGCCGCCTGCGCAAACATCTTGGGCAATATCAACCGCCCGAGCAGCAACATGCCAAGCACGGTCAGCACGCCAAGGATCAAGGTCTGGGTGAGGTCACCCACGGCATCAGACCCGGCCATCGGCGCCAGCGCTCCGAGCAGGAAAATAATCGGCACAATCGCAACGTCTTCAAACAGGCACATCGCCAGCGCGGCCCGTCCGACCGGCGATGTCGTGCCCGAAATTGGCAGCACCAAAGCGGTGGATGACAAAGCGAGCGCAAGACCCAGGCCAATCGCGCCAGCCATGTTCTGTCCGACCAGAAACAGAGCAAACCCAATCAACAGCGCCGATAGCGTCAGCTCTGCCGCACCCACGCCGAAAACGAGTTTTCTCAAACTCCACAAACGCTTGAACGACAATTCCAGCCCGATTGTGAACAACAGCAGGATGATGCCGAACTCGGCATAAGGCTCAATCGCCTCTGCATCGGTGATCGTGACATGGTATAGCCAGGGGTATTCATCGACCAGCGACCCCAGCCCGAACGGGCCGACCAGAATACCGATCAGCAGAAAACCGATGATTGGCGTGATTCGGAAACGGGCAAACGCCGGAATGACTATTCCGGCGGCACCCAGAATAACCAGCGCATCGCTGAACATTGGATTATCGAGCGGATTGTGCATGAGCCGAGGTAATGACCGATGGGTCGCCGCCTGTCAGCCATTAATCGCAACAAAGTCGTGCTTTATCCGCCGCCGCCGCCATGCGGCCCGGCTGGCGCGACCTGCATCGCGCGTTCCTTGCGCGATGAACCCTGGCCGCGCCCGACCGCGCGGTCCCACTCGATATGGTAAAGGTCATAACGCCGGTCACCCAGATTGCGCACCGTGCCTTCGCTGCGTGCCCAGCTGAGGTCATCGAGATTCACATCGCTGATCGTCAGCGTCTCGACGTTCTCGCTCGCCTCAGCTGCGATGCCGTCTCGCGCAAACGGCAGGTCGCACGGCGTCAGGATGCAGCTTTGCGCATATTGGATGTCCATATTATCGACACCGGGCAGGTTGCCGACATTGCCCGACATCACGACATAGCACTGGTTCTCAATCGCCCGCGCCTGACAGCAGTAACGCACCCGCATATAGGCCTCGCGGCTGTCGGTGCAGAACGGCACGAAGATGATCCGCGCGCCTTCATCGGCGAGACGGCGCGCGAGCTCAGGAAACTCGCTGTCATAACAGATCAGCACCCCAATCGGACCGCAGTCGGTCTGGATGGCATCGATGCTGTCCCCGCCCTTGATCTTCCACCAATAGCGCTCG
>NZ_JBGTFM010000471.1:0-2618 GCF_041747255.1 Blastomonas sp.
GGGTTGAGCTCGAGCCCGCGCGCACGCACCTGCCGGCTGTCACGCAGCGCCGCCATCAGCGCGCCATCGCCGCAGCCAACATCGAGCACCCGCGAACCCGGCGTGATGCTTTCGGCAATGATGCGCAGATCGGGCCGCAGATCGCTCAACGACTTTCCCCGGCGCGCAAAAAGCCATCAATGATGCGGTTCATCTCAGGGCAGTCGAGCAGGAACGCGTCGTGCCCGAAGGGTGAGGACAGCTCGACAAAGCTCGCCTCCGCCCCCGCCGCGTTGAGCGCGTGGACAATGCGCCGGGACTCAGCTGTCGGGTACAGCCAGTCGGTATCGAAGCTGATCAGGCAGAAGCGCGTTTTCGTGCCCATGAAGGCACGCGCCAGCACCCCGTCGTGCGGCTCGGCGAGGTCATAATAATCCATCGCGCGGGTAATATAGAGATAGCTGTTGGCATCGAACCGGTCGACAAAGCTGATCCCCTGATGGCGCAGATAGCTTTCGATCTGGAAATCCGCATCGAAGCCGAAGCTCTTGACGCCCAATTCGCCATTGGCCTTGTCCTGCAGCCGCCGTCCGAATTTTTCGGTAAGGCCCGCTTCGGACAGATAGGTGATGTGCGCCGCCATCCGCGCGACCGCAAGGCCAGAGGAGGGCGCATCGCCATCGGCATAATAAGCGCCGCCGCGCCAGCGCGGATCGGCCATGATCGCCTGCCGCCCGACCTCATGAAACGCGATGTTCTGCGCCGAATGCCGCGCGGTCGAGGCGATCACCAAAGCGGCGCGCACCCGGTCCGGATACATCGCGGGCCAGCTCAATGCCTGCATGCCCCCCATCGACCCGCCAATGACGGCGGCGAGCGTGCCCACCCCCAAATGATCGAGCAGCAAAGCCTGCGCGCGCACCATATCGGCGATGGTCAGCACCGGAAAGGTCATGCTCCAGGGCAGGCCGGTGGCGGGGTTGACGCTTGCCGGGCCCGACGACCCCATGCACGATCCGATGACATTGGCGCAGATGATGAAGTGCCGCGCGGGATCGACCGGCTTGCCCGCCCCCACCAGCCGCGTCCACCAGCCGGGCTTGCCAGTGATCGGATGGGTGGATGCGACATATTGATCGCCGGTCAGCGCATGGCAGATCAGCACCACGTTGCTGCCCTCGTCGTTCAGCGTGCCATAGGTTTCATAGGCGATCTCCACCGGGGCCAGCGCCGTGCCACAATCGAGCGCCAACGGCCCGGCCAGCGTCACCCGCCGGTCGAGCCCAAAGCGCAGGTCATGAGCCGGGGCGGTCGCCATGGCCAATCGATTGGCGGCAAGGTGCGGGGCTGTCAATGGGGGCTCACCAATCCTCCCCGAGCTTGCTCGGGGAGGGGGACCACGAAGTGGTGGAGGGGAAGCGGCTGGGCACCAATCTCAAATGGAGGCACAATCCGGCCTCCCCTCCACCATTCGCTGCGCGAACGGTCCCCCTCCCCCAGCGAGCTGGGGGAGGATTTGGTGGCTCACCGCGCCCTATGCTCGGTCCCCAGCCCTGCGGTGATGAACAGCGCGGTCGCGGGTCCTTCGACGTCGGCGGTGTGCCATACGCCCGGCGGGTTGATCGCATAGTCGCCGGGGCCAAGCCGCAGCGATGTCACGCTGCGATCGGCGGCTTCCTGATGCAGCACGATCTCGCCCGACAGGCACAGCACCATCTCGTCGCCCGCAGGGTGCATCTCCCACATGGTCCATGGTTCATTGAAGTTGAACTGGCTGACCAAACGCCCTTCTGCGCCATCGCCTGCAGTGCGCGCCGCATATGCCGCATACCAGTCCAGCCCGCCGGTCATTTCCGGCTGCGGCGACACCTTTGCGCCAAGGCCAAGGTGGACAGGATGCGTGGTGATGTTGTGGACGGTCATGAGAGGCTCCTTCGGTAGAACCATAGCAAATCTCGCCCGTGCCGGAGAGGATTTTACTTCACCGCGCCACTGCGCAGCAGCCTGGGCACCAGCACGGCCGCCGCGACCAGGGGCCATTTGCGCTGCCACGGGCGGATGACGATCTGCGTGCCCGCGTGGCGGTTGATCTTCCACGCCAGATAATCGATGCCGCCCGAGAACGTGAAGCTCGCCTTGGCGAGCCGCAGCACAGTGAGCCATTTCCCGCGCCGCCGCAGCCGTCGCCAGCGGCGCTCCATGTCTGCCGCGCTGACCAGCAGCGGGACCTCGCCGTTCGGGCCGACGCCCATCGCGCTGGCAATCTGCGCCAACACCGCGTCACCGACGCGCCGATAACGCGCCGGATTGCTGTCGACGATACTGGCAGAGCGCGTGCGCCGCTCAGCGCGAAGTTCTGCACCGTAGGTCAGCGCGAAGCCGCGCCGCCAGATGTCAGCTACACTCGCGCCTTCGGCCCCCAGCATCGGCAGGCTGTGGTGAAACAAGGTGACCGCCGCATCACCCAGCGCTGCAATCACGCGCTCGCGCGCATCTGGACCAGCGCTCCACACCAGCCGCACTGGCTGCGCGAATCGCGCCCAGACCGAGACATCGCGCGCCTGCATCGAACAGGCCCGCGCCATATCAGCCTCGCTCAGCACGGCATATTTGGCAGCGAGATGTTCATGCGCGGCGGG
>NZ_JBGTFM010000472.1:0-13236 GCF_041747255.1 Blastomonas sp.
GAACAGCATCAGCTGCAAGGCACCAAGCGAACGGTGCAGCGACTTCTTGTTGGCTGTCGCCATGATGGCGTCGAGCGACTTTACGCGTGCGAATTTCATGATGTTTTTGGTTTCCCACCCATTGGCAGGCTCAGGCCTGCCAGTTGCGTCCCAGGGATCAGACCCTAACGCACAGGATTAGCGCCTTTTCGCGCGGTGGCAACTGGCTTGTCGGCTTCAATGCGGCGAACGGGGGCTTCAGTATCCGAGTTGTGCCCTGGCGACATTTTTTGCCAGTTCCTGTGGCGGCAGCGAAATCCGACTCAGCGGCGAGGATGCGGTCCTTGCCTCAGCTCACATTATCGGCGTTGGCTCTGGATATATCGCCGTAGCCCTGACAATTGGCGATCATATTTGGCCGGTAATCAAAACCGCTGAACGCTGCAGCGTCATTCCGTCCGGCCCATGCGCAAAACTTTGGCTTTTGCGATGCTGGATGGAAGCGGCATGGGAGTCGATCAATCGGTGAGCAGCATCGGCCCGAGTGGTCGCCCGGCAAACAGGTGCACATGCAGGTGCGGGACTTCCTGATGCCCGTGATTGCCGATGTTGGCGAGCAACCGATAGCCTGGCTGCACGAGGCCCAGCATCCGCGCCACCTGCCCCACGCCACGCACAAATCCTGCGATTTGTTCATCGGTGCCGCGTGCTGAAAAATCGTCCCAGCTTACAAACGAACCCTTTGGAACAATCAAAATATGTGTCGGTGCCTGCGGGTTGATGTCCTGAAAAGCGAGCACATGATCATCTTCGTGGATCTTGTTGCACGGGACCTCGCCGCGCAGGATTTTGGCGAAGATATTCTGGTCATCATATGGCAGCGTCGGGTCAATCGGCATCTGACTTTAATCCTCTTTGCGAGACGCCTTTTCAGCGAGTCCCGACACGCCGTCGCGGATATCAAGCTCTGCCATAACCGCATCCCATGACAGACCCATGTCGGCGAGCAGGATTAAAAGGTGAAAAACAAGATCGGCGCTTTCAGACACCATGCCGTGCGAATCATCGCAGATTGCGGCGATGACAGTCTCTACCGCCTCTTCACCGATCTTCTGAGCAATCCGGCTGCGTCCGCGCGCGCTGAGCGTGGCGATATAGCTGGCATCGGATGCGGCTGCGCGGCGCGCCGCAATGACGGACTCAAGCCGCGTGATCGTCTGGTTTGATAAGCTGGACATGGCCTGTCGCTGTGCGCGTGACGCCTTATCAGGTCAAGACCCGCTCTAAACCCGAACGCTTATTTGCGCGGCGGGTCCTTGCGTTTGTGGCGTGCAGCCCAGCGCCCGACGATCAGACCGGCGATGCCCAGCAGCAGCAGCCCAAAGCTGCCGGGTTCGGAAATCTCGAGCCACGCCTGCACTCCGCTCGCGCGGGTAAAGCCATCGAGTGTCGAGCGCGGCTCCGCTATTGTGGCAAATGTCGTCGATGCCGCAAACGCGGCGGAGTGCGCACCCACCAACAGCATCGCTGCGGTAGATTTGGCCAGTGCCCTGCCAACTGATTTTCCAGCTGATTTCTCAGGCTTCATTACGAGACACTTCATATCCAAACGTTAAGCAATCAGCCTGCCAGAACCCTGAGCAACCTGAAAATCCTTGATGACGATGATTAATGCCGGGTCATGTCTGCCCTGACTTGTCAAGGTCGCCGACACCTGTTCACCGTGTTACAGCGCGCTTGGAAAGCGACTTTGCGCCCCGGATCAATGCCGACGGGCCGGGATTCCGGCAGCGATGAGCGCGGCATGGGCGTCCGCAATCGACGCTTCTCCGAAATGAAAAATGCTGGCTGCGAGCACGGCGCTGGCATGTCCCTGTGTCACGCCGTCGACAAGATGGCCCAAATGACCTACCCCGCCGCTTGCGATCACCGGAATATCGACATGGTCGGCAATCTTGCGGATCAACGCAAGGTCATAGCCATCGCGGGTGCCATCGCGGTCCATCGAAGTGACCAGCAGTTCACCTGCCCCCAATTTTGTGAGGTTTAGCGCATGCGCGACCGCGTCAATCCCGGTCGGGGTGCGGCCGCCATGGGTGAAGATTTCCCAACCCTCACCGTCTGCTTTGCGCCGGGCATCAATAGAAGCGACGACACACTGGCTGCCGAAGCGCTCGGCGATGTCGGCGATCACCGCTGGCCGCGCGACAGCAGCGCTGTTGACAGCGATCTTGTCAGCACCCGCCAGCAGCAAGGCTCGGGCGTCGTCAGCGCTGCGAACGCCGCCACCGACGGTGACTGGCATAAAGCAGACCTCCGCCGTGCGCATGACAACATCGATGATTGTGCCGCGCGCTTCATGGCTGGCGGTGATGTCGAGAAAGCAAAGCTCGTCCGCCCCGGCAGCGTCATAGGCGCGCGCCTGCTCCACCGGGTCGCCTGCATCCTGAAGGTCAACAAAATTGACACCCTTGACCACCCGGCCATTGGCGACATCAAGGCAGGGGATGACACGGACCCGTACGCTCATCCGCGTGCCGCCATCGCCAACGCAGTGGCCAGATCGAGCCGCCCGTCATAGAGCGCGCGCCCGGTGATGACGCCTTCGATGCCATCATCGGCATGCAGCGCGAGCATCCGGATATCGTCGAGTCCTTTGACCCCGCCGCTGGCAATGACCGGAATATCGGTCGCCCGGGCCAGCGCGACGGTTGCATCGATGTTGCAGCCTTTCAGCATGCCGTCGCGCCCCACATCGGTGAACAACAGGCTGGCGACGCCCGCATCTTCAAAGCGGCGCGCCATATCAGCTACCGGAACGTCCGACACATCGGCCCAGCCGTGGGTGGCGACAAAACCGTCGCGCGCGTCTACAGCGACGACGATGCCGCCCTGATAGGTGCGCGCCATATCGCGCACGAATTCCGGATCGGTCAGCGCCGCTGTGCCGATGACGACCCGCGCCACCCCCAAATCAAACCATCCGTCAACCGCCTCGCGTGTGCGAATGCCGCCGCCCAGCTGCAGATAGCCTGGAAACGCGGCAATGATCGCCTTGACCGCCCGCGCGTTGACCGGCTCGCCGGCGAACGCGCCGTCAAGATCAACGACGTGCAGGTGCTGCGCGCCAGCCTCGGCGAACTGCAGCGCCTGCGCGGTCGGGTTATCACCGTAAACGGTGGCACGCTCCATATCGCCCTCGGCCAGTCGCACGACCTGGCCACCTTTAAGATCAATGGCGGGAAACACGATCAGGCTCATGCCGGGGTCCAGTCCAGAAAATGGCGGAGCAGGCGCAGGCCATAGGCCTGGCTCTTTTCCGGGTGAAACTGCACACCAATGATGTTGGCGCGCGCGACCGCGGCTGTCACAGCGCCGCCATGATCGGTGGTGGCGGCGACATCGGCTTCATCGGCGGCAATAAAATGATAGCCGTGCAGGAAATAGGCCTCGCCCTGTTCGATCAGCGGCTCGCCAGATTTGGGAACCACATCGTTCCAGCCCATGTGCGGCACCTTGATGCCAGGCGCTGGCACCAACGCGCGCACCTCACCGTCAATCCAGCCGAGCCCTTCGTGCACACCATGCTCGACGCCGCGCGTGGCGAGCAGTTGCATGCCCACACAAATGCCCAGAAATGGCGCGCCATCGCCGAGTACACGGGCTTCCAACGCGGAGACCATGCCGGGGATTGCGCGCAACCCGTCCATGCAGGCGGCGAACGCACCCACGCCGGGCAGGACAATCCGGTCGGCGCTATGCACCACTGCAGGATCGTCAGTAACGGCAATATCCGGCGCTCCCACCGCCTTGAGCGCGTTGTGAACGCTGTGCAGGTTGCCCGCGCCATAGTCGATCAGCGCAACGCGCTCAGCCACCCAGCACTCCCTTGGTCGATGGGATGGCACCTTGCTTGCGCGGATCGATCTCCACCGCGCTGCGCATCGCACGCGCAAAGCCTTTGTAGATGCTCTCGCAAATGTGGTGGTTGTTCTGCCCGTAGAGCAGTTCGACATGCAGCGTCAGGCCTGCCGTCTGGGCAATGGAATGGAACCAGTGTTCGAACAGTTCGGTGTCCATTTCGCCAAGGCGGGCTTGCGAAAATGCAGCCTTCCATACCAGAAACGGACGGCCCGAAATATCCACCGCAACCCGGCTCAATGTCTCGTCCATCGGCGAATAGGCATGGCCATAACGGACGATCCCGCCTTTATCGCCAAGCGCCTGAACGAGCGCCTGGCCGATGGCGAGCGCGCAATCTTCGGTCGTGTGGTGCTGGTCGACATGCAGGTCGCCTGCGATCCGGCAGGTCAGGTCGATCAGGGAATGTCGCGAGAACTGTTCGACCATATGATCGAGAAAGCCGATGCCGGTGGAGACATCGAAACGACCGCTTCCGTCAAGGTTTACCTCAACGAAGATATCGGTTTCGTGGGTCTTGCGTTCAATCCGGGCGGTGCGCATGGTGCGCGCTATAGCCGCCCTGCCCGCTCAAGCAAGAATTTTGCTGCCGCAAAACACCACCAGGCGCGCTGTTGCCAGATAGCGTCTTGACCCTGTGCGCCACTCAGTCCACCAACTTGGGCATGAGTGATGAAGTCCCCGATACGCTGATTCCCTACGACGAGATCGTGCAGGAGGCGCTGCGCGCCGTTGTTGGACGGGTCCTCGGTGAGGTCGAGCAGTCTGGATTGCCTGGCCAGCACCATTTCTACATCACATTCAAAACCCATGCCGCGGGCGTCGATATCCCCAAGCATCTTGTTGAGCGCTTTCCGGATGAGATGACCATCGTGCTGCAGCAAAAGTTCTGGGATCTCAAGGTCGAGAAAGCGGGCTTTTCGGTGGGTCTGAGCTTCAATCAGGTGCCTGCGCATCTGTTCATTCCCTATGCCGCCATCACCGCGTTTGTTGACCCGGCGGTTGATTTCGGGCTGCAATTTCAGGTCAGCGGTGATCGCCCCCCGCCAGAACCGCATGACGCGGCAGAAAATGACCACCCGGCCAGCGATGGCGACGGGTCGAACGTCGTCAGCGTGGATTTCGGCAAGCGCAAATAGGCGTCCTGCCGCTCCGCCCTCGGAGAAAAGTCCATGACCAGCGCCAATTCCCGCATCGAAAGTGATTCGCTCGGAGATATCGCTGTTTCAGCGGAGGCCTATTGGGGCGCGCAGACGCAGCGCAGCCTGATCAATTTTCCTTTCGCACCGCACGAACGGATGCCAATCGGCATCGTCCATGGTCTCGCCATCGTCAAACAGGCAGCGGCGAAGGTCAATCGCGCGCATGGCCTCCCCGGCGAGATCGCCGATGCGATTGAATCCGCCGCTGCTGAAATCGTCGCGGGCCAGCACGACGACCAGTTTCCGCTGACCATCTGGCAAACCGGCAGCGGCACCCAGACCAACATGAATGTCAACGAGGTGATCGCAGGCCGCGCCAACGAGCTGCTGACCGGCGCGCGCGGTGGCAAGAATCCAGTCCACCCCAATGATCATGTCAACATGAGCCAGTCGTCGAACGACACCTTCCCCACAGCGATTCACATCGCCGCAAGCTTGGCGGTGCGCGCGCGGCTGCTACCAGCATTGACGCGGCTTCACGACGCGCTCGATGCCAGGGCAAGGGCCTGGGCTGCGATCATCAAGATCGGTCGCACCCATTTGCAGGATGCGACACCGCTGACGCTGGGGCAGGAATTTTCCGGCTATGCCAATCAGCTCTATCGTTGCAGCATGCGCATCGAACCGGCTGTAGTGGCAGGCACCGACCGGCTCGCCATCGGCGGCACGGCGGTTGGCACCGGGCTGAACGCACCCGCCGGCTTTGCCGATGCGATGTGCGCGGCGATTGCCGACATCACTGGACATCCATTCCTCCCGGCAGACAACAGCTTTGAGGCGCTCGCCTCCAATGACCCGCTGGTGCATCTGTCGGGCACGCTCAGCACATTGGCGGTGGCTCTGACCAAGATCGCCAATGACATCCGCCTGCTGGGCTCCGGCCCCCGCTCGGGACTGGGCGAACTGGAGCTTCCCGCTAATGAGCCGGGCAGTTCGATCATGCCAGGCAAGGTCAACCCAACCCAGTGCGAAATGCTGACGATGGTCGCGGCGCAGGTCATCGGCAACCATCAAGCGGTGACCGTTGGCGGGATGCAGGGGCATTTGGAACTTAATGTGTTCAAGCCGATGATCGGCGCCAATGTGATGCGTTGCATCGATCTGCTCAGCACCGGGATGGGGAGTTTTGCCGAGCGCTGCGTTGAGGGGTTGCAGGCCAACGAGACACGGATTGCCGAGCTGGTCGACCGGTCGCTGATGCTGGTCACCGCGCTGGCGCCGGTGATCGGCTATGATAATGCCGCCAGCATCGCCAAACACGCGCACGCGCGTGGCCTTACGCTTAAGGAGGCGGGCATCGCGCTGGGGTTGGTCGATGCTGCGACGTTCGATCTGCACGTGCGCCCACAGGACATGACAGGCGCATAATGACGACGGAACGCTCCCTGGTCATCATGCGTTTGCGACCATAATGTTTCTGGAGTAGGATAGAGCGATGAAAAAGCCCGCAAATGACAGCAACAAGCCCGCAACGCCTACGCAGCCCGATACTGCGGCGTCCAGCACCGCACTGGCTTCGCCTGGCACGCCCAAAAAGCACTGGTCGCACAACGCAGCCAGTGGCGCCGGAAAGCTGCTCAGCACCGCCGCCAACGACCAGATGGTGCGCAATCTCATCGGAACGCAGGCGCGCACCCAGTTCGCTGCGACCGTATTTGGCGGCTCGATTGTTGGCGGGGTTCTTGCCCGGCTGGCCACACGATCGGTGCCTGGCGCGGTTCTTGTTGGCGGCGCGCTTGTCGCCAAGGCCATCTACGACCATCGCAAGGCGGCCAAGGCCGATGAGCTAAAGGCCAAAATCGAAAAGACTGGCGACAAACCCGACACCAGGACCTGATTACTTCACGATAAACCGGTTGACCTTTGGCCCCTGCTTTGGCCATGAGCCGCCATGGTTATATCCGCATCCAAAAACGCTTTGGCCCGTCGCGGGCTGCTGTTCATCCTGTCATCGCCATCGGGCGCGGGCAAATCAACCATCGCGCGGATGCTGCTTGAGGCCGATGAAGACCTGTGCCTTTCGGTATCGGTGACCACTCGCCCTCCCCGCCCCGGGGAAATCGATGGGGAGCATTATCACTTCATTGATGAGCCAAGCTTTCACCGGATGGTCGACAACGATGAACTGATGGAATGGGCAAGGGTATTCGGTCATTTCTACGGAACGCCCAAGGCAGCCGTAAAACAGGGGCTGCGCGAAGGCCGCGATTTTCTGTTCGATATTGACTGGCAAGGCACGCAGCAGCTGTACCAGCGATCTGAAGGTGATGTCGTGCGGGTGTTTATTTTGCCGCCCTCGCTCGAAGAACTGCACCGCCGTCTGCGCAGCCGCAATACCGACAGCGAAGACGTAATTTCCGGTCGCATGGCGCGCGCGCAGGATGAGATCAGCCACTGGGATGGCTATGACTTTGTCGTGATCAACGATGATGTCGACAGCTGCTTCACCAAGGTCTGCGAGATCCTGCACTCCGAACGGATGCGTCGTGCACGCCAGACCGGACTGATCGACTACGTCCGCAAATTGATGCACCCGGATGTGTGAGCGGACGAGTTACATTATACGATCAAGCAGCTTGCGGCCCTTTTTCAACGGGTTCTTGCGAAAATTGGCTTCCTCACGGCCCATATAAGTGAAGATACCCGACATCGTCTGATCGGTGACGCTGTCGATCAGTCCGTCGCGGCTCACATCAACGCCTGTGAGCGCGCCGAGCATTCCGCCTGACCGGCCTGCGCTGAATGTATCGATCTGCTTGAACGCGCCGGTGCGCTCAAGCGCATTGCTGACCATGGGCCGCATCTTGCCGCGCAGGTCCTCGCCCGATGTGCGCCGCAGATATTGGCTGCCTGCAGTATCACCGCCCGTCACGATGCCAACGCCATCGGCCAGTGTCATCTGATCGATGGCGGAGCGGAACACCGGCTTGGCCTCCTGCGCGGCCAGCCCTGCGGCATCGTTAAATGCTTTGGTGAGATTGTTGGTGAGCCCCGCACGATCCGTAAGCTTCATCAACCTTGAGGCTTTTCGCAGCGGCCCCGGCAGCGCGATGCGCACGGCCTGATCGGCGTAGAACGCGCCGGGTTTGCTCAATTGATCAAGCGCGCTGTCTGATGCGTTGCCGAGCAGGCCCTTCATCGACAGGCCAGTGCCTTGCGCGACGGCAGGTGCGACGGAGACGATAGAAGCAATCGCTGCGCTCCCCATCGCCACAGCGATCAAAGCTGGAGTGATGCGCACGATATTGCCTCCCTGTCTTTTGGTCGAACGATCCAGTCAGTGACCTTCAGGATCGTATTTGTCCCCGGGCACCTGAGCGTTGACGATACCACCATCGACGGGAATTGTCGTGCCAATCACATAATTGCCCGCACGGCTGGCGAGAAAGATCACCGCGCCCGAAATGTCTTCGGCATTGCCAACGCGCTTGTTGGGAATCGAACTGGCCACGATGTCGCCATGATCGCGCGCCGCCTTGTTCATGTCCGACGGAAACGCTCCCGGGCCAATGCCGGTCACATAGATATGATCGCGCAGCAGCCGCACCGCCATGCGCTTGGTGAGCTGGATCAGTGCCGCCTTGCTCGCCTGATAGCTGTACGTCTCCCACGGGTTGATTCGCATGCCGTCAACCGACGAGATATTGATAACTTTCGCAGGGGTCTCGGCAGTTGCAGCCGCTTTCAGCAGGCCATGCAGCGCCTGGGTTAGAAAGAACGGTGATTTGACATTGAGGTCCATCACCTTGTCCCATCCGATTTCAGGGAAATCCTCGAACTCAGCGCCCCACGCAGCGCCCGCGTTGTTGACGAGAATATCGAGCCGCGTTTCATGCTCGGCGAGCCGCGCCGCCAATTGACGCGCACCCTCGACGCTGGAAACATCGCAGGGCAGCGAGATGCAGTTTGGACCAAGTTCGGCGGCGGTCGCATCGCAGGCATCGGCCTTGCGCGCCGAAATATAGACCTTGGCCCCGCCCGCGATCAGCCCCTGCGCAATCATTTTGCCGATACCGCGCGAGCCGCCGGTGACAAGCGCGACCCTTCCCTTGACGGAAAACAGCTGCTCGATGTTCATGGTCGTCTCTCCTGTAATGGCGGGCTTGATCAGCCCTGCCGTAATGCTTCGCGCGCGATGATGGTGCGCTGGATCTCGCTGGTGCCTTCATAGATGCGAAACAGCCGGACATCGCGGTAAAAGCGTTCGATGCCATAATCGGCGATATAGCCTGCGCCGCCGAAAATTTGGACTGCCCGGTCGGCAACGCGGCCGACCAT
The DNA here is from genome assembly GCF_041747255.1 of Blastomonas sp. Classification (GTDB taxonomy): domain Bacteria; phylum Pseudomonadota; class Alphaproteobacteria; order Sphingomonadales; family Sphingomonadaceae; genus Blastomonas. The sequence goes on from NZ_JBGTFM010000472.1 coordinate 9,381, forward strand.
TTCCGATGCGATCAGCTTGGCGCAGGCACAATCCTCGGTGATCCGTTCGCCCCGGTCCTTGGCGCGCGCGGTTTGCAGCACCAAGGCTTTGGCGGCCTTGCACTCGGCCACGCTGTCGGCGATCATGCCCTGGATCAGCTGGAACTCGGCGATCGGCTTGCCGAACTGCTTGCGTTCCTTGGCATAGGCGACGCTGTCGGCGATCAACCGCTCGGCGGCACCAACGCACACTGCCGAAATATGCAGCCGCCCGCGATCCAGCACGCGCATCGCGACCTTGAAGCCATCGCCCTCCGCGCCCAATCGGTTCTCTGCGTGCACGCGGACATTGTCAAAGATCACATCGCAAACATGTGCGCCCTGCTGGCCCATTTTGCGTTCGGGCTTGCCGACCGAGAGGCCCGGCAGATCGCGCGGCACCAGAAACGCGCTGACGCCCTTCGGCCCTGGCTCGCCGGTGCGCGCCATGACAGTGAACAGATCGGCCTTGTCAGCATTGGTGATGTAGCGCTTCGATCCGTTGAGCACATAGGCATCGCCGTCGAGCTCGGCGCGGGTCTTCACCGCGCCGCTGTCTGATCCGACATCGGGTTCGGTGAGTGCAAACGAGGTGATGATTTCGCCTGACGCAATACGGGGCAAATATTTCGCTTTTTGCGCATCACTGCCATCGACCACCAGCCCTTGGCTGCCGATGCCGACATTGGTGCCAAAGGTCGAGCGCATTGCGGGCGAGGTGCGACCCAGTTCAAAAGCAATGCGCACCTCTTCTTCCATGTTGAGACCCAGTCCGCCAAACTCCTCGCTAATCGACAAGCCAAACAGCCCAAGCTCTTTCATCTCGGCAACGAGTTCACCCGGGATTTCGTCGGTCTCCGAAACCTGCGCTTCGAGCGGTCGCAGTCGCTCGGTCACGAACCGGCGCACGCCTTCGAGCAAGGCTTCAAAAATGTCTGGATCGAGTGCCATAATGCTTTCCCTGATCTTTCTCCCCCCGCTGGCGGGACGGGAGGACGAGCTTTAGGTGAGGCCGGGGTGGGGCAGTGCGATAAGCTTTGGTCGGCCCACCCCGGTTCAACAAGCTGAACCTGCCCCCCGAAAACAGGAGGGGAGATTGCCTTAATACCCAAATATCTCTGCGACTCGGCCCGCGTGGAAATTGGCATCGCCCATGAACTCGTTGAGCGCCCGGTCGCGTTTCATGTAAAATCCAATGTCGTATTCATCGGTCATGCCGATGCCGCCATGCATCTGCACACCCTCGCGTACTGCCAGATTGGTTGTGCGGCCCGCCTTGGCCTTGGCAACCGACACATAGATTTCGGCGCTGTCCTGCCCCTCATCCATCAGCTGCTGTGCTTTCAAAACCGCAGCACGTGCGATTTCCATCTCGCTGTACAAATGCGCGGCGCGGTGTTGCAGCGCCTGAAATTCACCAATCAGCCGCCCGAACTGTTTGCGCTGCTTGAGGTAATCGACGGTCATATCCATCGCGCCGGCACCGACGCCGACAAGCTCTGCGGCTGATCCCGCGCGGCCTGCACGCAGCAGCGAAGAGAGGACCTTCCAACCGTTGTCGACCTCCCCGATTACGGCATCGGCATCAACCGCGACCCCATCCAGCATCACATGCGCTGCCATAGAGCTGTCGACCAGCCGCGCGCTGTCCAGCGACAGACCCGCAACGTTCTTATCCAGAGCAAACAACGTCAGCCCGTCGGTCTCACCGGGCGCGCCCGATGTTCGTGCGGCGACGATCAAAGCATCGGCGCTCGCGCCTTGAATGACGAACTGTTTCGTGCCGGTCAGCTTGAAGCCGTTACCGGAGCGCTCAGCCTTTGTCGCAATCTGCGCCGGGCGGTGCTTGGCGCCTTCATCGATCGCCAGCGCCAGCACGGTGTCTCCCGCCAGAATGCCGGGGAAATATTTGTCCTTGAGATGTTTGCCGCCCTCGTTGAGCGCAGCAACGCCGGCAACCGACGTGGTCAGGAATGGCGAGGGCGAGAGGTTGCGACCAATTTCTTCCAGCACAACACCTGCCTCGACATGGCCAAGTCCAAGCCCGCCATGGTCTTCGCCGATCAGAATGCCGGTAAAGCCCATTTCGGCAAACTGTTTCCACAATTTGTGGCGGAAACCGTCCTTGCAATTCTCATCGCGCAGCGCGCGCATATGCTTGACCGGGGCCTCGGCCTTGATGAATTCGCGCGCGCTGTCACGCAGCATGGTTTGGTCTTCGTTGAGGTAAAGTGGCATTTGAAGTCTCCCTCTCCCCTTCAGGGGAGAGGGCCGGGGAGAGGGGAATAAAACCTCGCCCGGCCCTTGAATGGTTTGGAAAAACGGAGCGGCAGGCCCCTCTCCCAACCCTCTCCCCTGAAGGGGAGAGGGCTAAATGGCGCTCACGCCCCCGGCAGATCGAGGATACGCTTTGAAATCACGTTGAGCATCACCTCGCTGGTGCCGCCCTCGATGCTGTTTGCCTTGGTGCGGAGCCAGTTGCGCGCCTTGGCCCCGCCCTTAGAAGCATCGCTCTCCCACTCCAGCGCGTCCGATCCGTTGCCCGCCATGACCAATTCGTGACGGCGTTTGTTGAGCTCGGTCCCAGCATATTTCATCATATTGGGCTGCGCAGGATGGCCCTTGCCCGCCTTCATTTCGTCGGTGAAGCGTTCGGCCATCGCCTTGAACGCCAACGCATCAACATCGAACTGGGCCAGCTCGGCGCGCAGGATCGGGTCGAGGCTTCCACCGTCGTTGGCGGCATTGCGCTTCATCGCCGCGCCGATCGCGGCGGTGCGATCGCCCCCGCCCGCGCCCGAGATCATCTCGCGCTCGTGGCCGAGCAGGTACTTGGCGACGTCCCAGCCGCGGTTCAGCTCGCCGACGAGCTGCTCCTTGGGCACCTTCACGTTGTCGAAGAAGGTCTCGCAGAACGGCGAGTTGCCGCTGATCAATTTGATCGGCTTGGTCGAGACGCCCTCGCTGGCCATGTCGAACAGCAGGAAGCTGATCCCCTGGTACTTGTTGGCCTTGTCGGTGCGGACCAGGCAGAAGATCCAGTCGGCCTTGTCGGCGTAGCTTGTCCAGATCTTCTGGCCGTTGACCTCCCAATGGTCGCCCTTGTCCTCGCCGAAGGTCTGGAGGGACACGAGGTCCGAGCCACTGCCGGGTTCGGAGTATCCCTGACACCAGCGGATCTCGCCGCGCGCGATCTGACCCAGGTAATGGCGCTTCTGCTCCTCGGTGCCGAACTTGAGCAGCGCCGGGCCGAGCATCCAGATGCCAAAGCTGGACAGCGGAATGCGCGCGCCGATCCGCGCCATCTCCTCGCGCCAGACCTTGGCCTCGGCCGGGCTCATCCCCGCGCCGCCGTATTCCTTGGGCCAGTCGGGCACGGTGTAGCCCTTGGCGGCGCAGGCCTCGAGCCACTGGCGCTGCGCTTCGCTCTTGAACTTTGCGTTGCGCCCGCCCCAGCAGACGTCGCTTTCGTCCTTGGGCGGCTTGCGCATTTCGGCCGGGCAATTGGCTTCGAGCCAGCCGCGGATATCCTGGCGGAAGGATTCGAGATCGGACATGGGAAGCTCCTCTCCTTAAGCGAAAGGTTAAGGCGAGTCGGGGGCATCGTGCAAGCTCGGCAGCCAAGGAATTTGGCGGCTCCGCCTTGCCGTAGCGTCATCCCGTGGTCGGCGCGGCGGGCGTTGACGCGAAGCCCCGCCGCTCTAGGCTGGTTTCAAAGCGAAACCAAAGTGGACGAGGCATCATGCGATTCTCGGGCAAGACCGTGGTGATCACCGGCGCCGCTTCGGGCATCGGCAAGGCGGCGGTGCTGCTGTTCGCCGGCGAGGGGGCGCGGGTC
>NZ_JBGTFM010000473.1:0-4381 GCF_041747255.1 Blastomonas sp.
CGGACAGGCGACAATCGCTTCAGCAACCGTGCTGCGCAACCAGCCCTTCGGCGATCAGGCCTCAGCCACCACAGAGGTGATCTGCACATGAACAGCTTGCTTATCCATCATCCGCTCAGGGCACTCACCAACCGCTGCCGAACGCTTGCCGCGCGTCTGAAGCGCGACACCGCAGGCCTTGCACTGATTGAGTTCGCCTACACGCTGCCGATCTTCATGGGGCTCGGATTTTTCGGGGTCGAAGTCGCCAACCTGGCAATCACCCAGATGAAGATGAGCCAGGTGGCGCTGAACATGGCCGACAATGCCTCGCGCATTGGCACGTTGAATGCAACGCTCGGAACCAAGGTCATAGCCGAAGACCAGATCAACGATGTGTTCCAGGCTGCCGCGCTCCAGGCCGGCCAGGCGGGTCTGTACCGCGATGGCCGCACCATCCTGTCGAGCCTTGAGGTCAACGAACAAGGCGGCCAGACCATCATGTGGCAGCGCTGTAAAGGCATGAAGTTCGATGATTCTAACTATGGCGCGCAAGGCACCGGGGCAACCGGCACCGGCTTCCAGGGGATGGGGCCGTCAGGCGACACCATCAAGGCCAGCAATGGCACAGCGGTGATGTTTGTCGAATTGACCTATACCTACAAGCCACTGTTCGGCGAAATGTTTATCAATGAGCGTGAACTGCGCCAGGAAGCAGCCTATACGGTGCGCGACAACCGCGATATCGGCAAGCCGCCGGGCAACAATGTCGCAGCGTCGCGCCAATCAACCTGCGACAAATATGATGCAGTCCTGCCGCAGACGTCAGATGAGGACCTTGCCGCCGCTGGTGCAGCTGCGGCCGCTGCTGGGTCCGGCGGCGGCAGTGCACCCGGAGATAACGGGCTGTGCGTACTTGGACTGATATGCGTCAAGGTGTAACAGACGCCACCACTGCGCCTGACATCAGGTGCGGTAGGTGACTTTTTTCACCGCTGCAATCACCCGCGCACTGTCGATCAGCGCTGCCTTTTCGAGATTGGCGGCATAAGGCAGCGGCACATCCTCATTGGTGACGCGCAGCACCGGCGCATCGAGATCGTCAAAGCCTTGGTCCATCGCCACCGCGCAGATTTCACTGGCGATCGAGCAGACCGGCCAACCTTCCTCGACCACGACCATCCGGTTGGTTTTCTTGAGGCTTTCCAGCACCATTTCGGTATCGAGCGGGCGCAGAGTGCGCAGGTCAATCACCTCGGCATCAATACCTTCGCCCGCCAGCTTTTCGGCGGCATCAAGCGCGATGCCGACGCCGATCGAATAGGTGACCAGGGTGACATCGCTGCCGTCGCGCATCACCCGCGCCTTGCCGATGGGCAGCACGTGATCGTCCAGCGCGGGCACATCAAAGCTGCGGCCATAGACCAGTTCGTTCTCCAGAAAGACCACCGGGTCTTCGGTACGAATAGCGGCCTTTAACAGCCCCTTGGCATCCGCCGCGTCATACGGCGCGATGACGATCAGGCCGGGGACACTGGCATACCACGGTCCGAAATTCTGGCTGTGCTGCGCGCCGACCCGGCTCGCGGCGCCATTGGGGCCGCGAAACACCACCGGGCAACGCATCTGCCCGCCCGACATATAGTTGGTCTTGGCCGCCGAATTGATGACATGATCGATCGCCTGCATGGCAAAGTTAAAGGTCATGAATTCAATCACCGGGCGCAAACCGCCCATCGCCGCGCCTGCACCGATGCCGGCAAAGCCATATTCGGTGATCGGTGTATCGATCACACGGCGGGGACCGAATTCGTCGAGCAGTCCCTGCGTGACCTTATATGCCCCCTGATATTCGGCAACCTCTTCACCCATCACGAACACGCGGTCGTCGCGGCGCATTTCCTCGGCCATCGCATCGCGCAGGGCTTCGCGCACCGTGGTGGGCACCATCTTGGTGCCTTCCGGGATCGCAGGATCGCTGACCGTCGCGCGCTTGGCGGGCACAATTGCCTCAGCAGCGGCTTCCTTGGCGGATTGCGTCACTGGCGCAGATGTTTCGGTGGCGGGCACTTCCTTCTCGGCGACAGGTGCGGGTGCAGGTGCGGCGGCCTCTTCACCCTCGCCCTGAATCAGCGCGATGATCTCGCCCACCTTCACATTGTCCGTGCCCTCGGCGATGAGGATCTTGGCAATCGTCCCTTCATCAATGGCTTCAAATTCCATCGTCGCCTTGTCGGTCTCGATTTCCGCCAGAATATCACCGGACGAAACTGTGTCGCCTTCCTTCACCAGCCATTTGGCAAGCGTCCCTTCTTCCATCGTCGGCGACAGGGCGGGCATTTTGATTTCGATGGCCATCAATATTGCTCCACCAGAACATCGGTATACAGGTCGGCAAGCTCCGGCTCGGGCGAGGTTTCGGCAAAGTCTGCCGCCTCGCTGACAATGGCGCGGATCTCCTTGTCGATGGTCTTCAGCGCATCTTCGGCCACGCCCATTTCAACCAGCTGCGCCTTTGCGCCCTCAATCGGGTCGGATTTTTCGCGCACGTTCTGCACTTCCTCGCGGCTGCGGTATTTGGCCGGATCGGACATCGAATGGCCGCGATAGCGATAGGTTTTCAGCTCCATCAGCAACGGCCCGTTGCCGCCACGGACATATTCGACCGCTGCCTCGGCAGCCCCCCTCACCTCGAGAACGTCCATGCCGTTGACCTGCATGCCGGGGATGCGAAAGGAATCGCCGCGCCGGTAAAACTCGGTTTCTGCGCTGCCGCGCGAGACCTTGGTGCCCATCGCATAGCCGTTGTTTTCGATCACGAAGATGATCGGCAGTTTCCACAGAGCCGCCATGTTGAAGCTCTCGTAGACCTGTCCCTGGTTGGCCGCGCCATCGCCGAAATAGGCCATGCACACCCCGCCATCCTCGGTGTATTTGTGACTGAAGGCGAGGCCTGCACCCAGCGCGACCTGCGCGCCGACAATGCCATGCCCACCATAAAAGCGATGCTCGGTCGAAAACATGTGCATCGATCCGCCCTTGCCGCGCGAAATGCCCGCAGCCCGCCCGGTCAGCTCGGCCATGATCACCTTCGGATCGATCCCGTAAGCGAGCATATGGCCATGATCGCGATAGCCGGTGATGACGCTGTCCTTGCCCGGTTTGAGTGCCGACTGCAGCCCGACCGCCACCGCTTCCTGACCGATATACAGATGGCAGAAACCGCCGATTAGCCCCAGTCCGTAAAGCTGCCCGGCGCGTTCTTCAAACCGCCGGATCAGCAGCATTTCCTTGTAGAAATGCAGCAGCTCGTCAGCGGTCGCTTCGTAACGCACGGGGTCGCGCGGACGCGGATGGTTGCTCCCGGCCTCGGGCAGGACTGAACCGGCGCCCGCAGCCGCGTCTGAACCGCTCGCTTTGGCAGGTGCCTTGCGCGCAGGTTTTGCACTGTCGGCGGATTTCGGGGAGGGAGTCTTGGCCAAGACGGATGCCTTTCAGTGGAAGGATCGGTGCCGGACGGCGTCGGTGAGCTGTGTGCGCATGTATAGATGCAACCACGCGGATGACGCAACGGCTTAGGCGCTTTTCATCGTCGATAAATTGCCTCGAATGCCAAGGCCTGACCGCCACAAAAGGCGCATTATTTCAGCGGAACGATAATCTCGTCAGGATGCGCGACATTCAGCTCGCTGCGCATCAGTTCGCTCACCAGATCGGGATCGACCGCCTTTGGATCGAGAAGCCTCACCCGGTTCGCCAGCGCATCACGCTCTGCATTGAGTTCGCTCAGCTCGACCTTGCGCACATCAAGCTGCTGGCGATAGCTGCTCCATGCCAGCACCCCGGTTGGGCCGAGCAGCGCATAGGCACCGATCATCAGCAACGCGACCAGCGCACAGCCGGAAGCGATTGCTGCGCCAATCGATCTGGGTGCGGGTTTGCGTATCGGCATTAACCACTATGAATCACAGATTTACGGGGGTTACAAGCGCAATCCTGTGCGATGCGACGAAATGGGTTAACCGAAGATCGCAGCGCCAGCGTAATGGGCGCTTGCCCCAAGCTCCTCCTCGATACGGATGAGCTGATTGTATTTCGCCAACCGGTCGGATCGGGCGAGCGAGCCGGTCTTGATTTGACCGCAATTGGTCGCGACCGCAAGGTCGGCAATCGTCGCATCTTCGGTTTCACCCGAGCGGTGCGACATCACCGCCGTATAGCCCGCGCGGTGCGCCATATCGACCGCTTCCAGCGTCTCGGTGAGCGTGCCAATCTGGTTGACCTTGACCAGCAAGCTGTTGGCCAGACCCTTGTCGATGCCCATCGACAGCCGCGCCGGGTTGGTGACGAACAGGTCATCGCCAACCAACTGCACCTTGTCGCCCAGAAGATCGGTCACCGC
>NZ_JBGTFM010000474.1:0-7844 GCF_041747255.1 Blastomonas sp.
TGGGTTTGCACCGGCGCTGGCTTGACCCCGGCAAGCCGCTGGCCGAGGTGGTCATCAAGCCCGCGCACGGCGTGCTGGTCACATCGGCGACACTCAAGGCGGGCGATGACTGGGCCCCGGCGCTCGCCCGTTCGGGCGCGGTGCATCTGGAACGCGCACCCGAACAGTTCGAGGCGCGCAGCCCGTTTGATTATGCGACCCAGGCCGAGGTGCTGATCGTCACCGATGTCAAACGCGGTGACCTGTCGGCGCTCGCGGGGGCCTATGGGCGGTTGATCGAGGCAGCAGGCGGCGGCGCACTGGGATTGTTCACCGCGATCCGCCGGTTGCGCAGCGTGCATGGCCGGATTGCCGACCGGCTCGCACAATCGGGGTTGCCGCTGTACGCGCAACACGTCGATCCGCTCGAAACCGGCACGTTGGTGGACATCTTCCGCGATGACCCGCGCGCGTCGCTGCTCGGCACCGACAGCTTGCGCGATGGCGTCGATGTGCCCGGCCATTCGCTGCGGCTGGTGGTGATGGAAGGCGTGCCGTGGCCCAAGCCCAATATCCTGCACCGCGCGCGCAGGCTGGCAGGCGGCGGCAACCAATATGACGATATGATCATCCGCGCGCGGCTGGCGCAGGCGTTTGGGCGGCTGATCCGCCGCGCCGATGATCGCGGGCGCTTTGTGATGCTGTCTGCCGCCTTCCCCTCGCGGCTGCTCAGCGCCTTTCCCCCAGGCACCCCGGTGCGCAGGGTGACGTTGGCAGAGGCTTTACAAGCGGTGCAATCTGGCGTTTCTGGCCTTGCGGGTCCGGTCACGCGAATCGACCTCGTCATGGGGGCCGGGGGAGAGGTGCAATGAAGACACTGACATTGCTGCGCCACGCCAAGTCCGACTGGAATGACCGTTCTATGCGCGATTTCGACCGGCCGCTCAACGACCGTGGGGTGCGTGGCGCGCGTGCGATGGGGGCCTTTGTTGCCGAGAAACAGACCGCCTTCGATGCGGTGCTCGCCTCGCCTGCGGTGCGCGTCACCGAAACCATCGACCAGTTCGAACAGACCTATGGCCGCACGCTCAACCCCGACTGGGACCGGCGCATTTATCTGGCATCATCGGTCACATTGATCGACGTGCTGCGCGGCCAGCCCGATACTGTCGCCCATGTGATGATGATCGGCCACAATCCGGGGCTGGAAGACCTGATCTTCGATCTGGTCCCTGATGATGGCTCAAGCCCGTTACGCGATGTGGTGGAGGAGAAATTCCCCACCGCCACGCTTGCGGTGATGGACATCGACATCGACCACTGGGCCGATCTCGACAATGGCAGCGCCCGGTTGACCGCAATCACCCGTCCGCGCGATCTCGACCCCGATCTCGGCCCGACCGACGACGACTGATCATTGCCAATCGAGACTGCGATGACACCCACAATCCTGCGCCGCGCCGGGCCAGACGATGCGGCCAAGCTGGCGCTGCTCGGCGCCGCCACCTTTCTGGTTGCGTTTGCGCATGACCATCCGGGCGAGGCGCTCGTCGATCATACCGCGCACGAACACAGCGCAGCGCGCTATACTGCTTGGCTGGCCAAGCCCGATTACGCCTTCTGGCTGATCGAGACCCCGCTTGGTGCGCCGATTGGCTATGCGATGCTGTGCCCGCCCGAGCTGGACATCACGCCTGAACCGGAATCGCTGGAACTTAAGCGCATATACACCCTGCCCGGCTGGCAAGGCGCGGGGCTGGGCGGGCAGCTGATCGATGCCGTTATCGCCGAGGCACGCGCGCGCGGTGCGCGGGTGCTGTATCTGTGCGTGTATGAAGTCAACCGCAGTGCGCAGCGCTTTTATGCGCGCCATGGCTTTGAAAAGGTTGGCGAACAATGCTTTATGACCGGCAGCGTGCCGTTCACCGACTGGATTTTGCGCCGCGCGATCTAGAGCGATCAGGCTGCGGCCAACGCATCAGCAAGCGCTGCGCGGATGCGGCGCAATTCAGAACACACCTTATCATCGGCGACTATTGAAGTGGCACTTGTCGTGCCGGAACTTTCGCTGGCCACACCACGCCGTTGACTTTCCAGATGCTGGCGCGCGCCGCGCAGGGTAAAGCCCTCGCGGTTCAACAGGCGATCAATATCGCGCAGCAGCGCAACATCCTGCGTCCGGTAATAACGCCGCCCGCCAGCGCGCTTCAAAGGCTGCAGCGTCTCGAACTGCGCCTCCCAATAGCGCAGGATGTGCGGTTTGACGCCAAGCAGTTCAGATACCTCGCCGATGGTCAGCATCGCGCCAGCGGCCTTGGTCGATCGACCACCGGACTCGGTCTGCATTGTCACGTCCTCAACTTTGTTTGTCTTCTGATACTGACCACAGCATATCTGATCGCGACTCAACTCTCGGCGGTGATCTTTTCTTTCATCATCTGGCTGGCGCGAAAGGTGAGCACGCGCCGCGGCGTGATGGGCACCTCAACCCCGGTCTTGGGGTTGCGCCCGACACGCTCGCCCTTGTCGCGCAGCAGGAACGTGCCAAAGCCGGATATCTTGACATTTTCGCCACGTTGCAGCGCGCCGGTCATGTGATCGAGCACAGATTCAACCAGCTGCGCCGCATCGGCACGCGACAAGCCCATCTGCTGATTGATCATATCCGCCAGATCAGCGCGGGTTAGCGTCCCGATGGACCGCATGTCGCTTCCTCCCATTTTTCCCAATCGAAGACAAGCTACCGCAAAATCTGAAAAGTCGCAAACCAGCTAATGTAAAAAACTGCATGAAAACCGCCAATTGGCAACACAATATGATCCAGATTAATAGCGAACTATTGCCGCACCCCAGGTCAGACCGCCTCCCATCGCCTCAAGCACCAGCAACTGGCCGCGCTGGATGCGGCCATCGCGCACCGCCGTGTCCAGCGCCAGCGGCACTGATGCGGCCGAGGTGTTGGCGTGCGTGTCTACCGTCACCACCACCTTTGAGCGCGACAGGCCGAGCTTGCGCGCGGTGGCATCGAGGATGCGGGCGTTGGCCTGGTGCGGCACCAGCCAGTCGATGTCGGCGCTGGTCAGACCCTGCAAAGCCAGCGTCTGGTCAAGCACTTCGGCCAGATTGACGACCGCATGGCGAAACACCTCACGCCCCTTCATCCGCACCTTGCCGACGGTGCCGGTTGTCGACGGACCGCCGTCGACGTAGAGCAGATCGTGGTGACGACCATCCGAATGCAGCTGGGTCGCCAGAATGCCGCGCGGGCTTGGGTCGTCAGCGGCGGGCGTTTCGAGCCCCAGCACAACCGCGCCCGCCCCGTCGCCGAACAGCACACAGGTGCCGCGATCCTCCCAGTCGAGGATGCGGCTGAAGGTTTCTGCCCCGATGACCAGAGCCTTGCTCGCCATGCCGGTGCGCATCATGCTGTCAGCGACGCTCAACGCATAGAGGAAGCCCGAACATACTGCGGCGACATCAAAGGCGGCGCCGCGTGTCATGCCCAGCGCTGCCTGCACCTTGGTGGCGGTCGCGGGGAATGTATGGTCGGGGGTCGCGGTGGCGAGCACGATCAGGTCAATGTCACTGCCTTGCAGCCCGGCGGCATCCAGCGCATTGCGCGCCGAAGCAATCGCGAGGCTCGACGTGGTCTCGTCGGGCGACGCGATATGGCGAAACTTGATGCCGGTGCGCTCGGTGATCCAGCTGTCGCTGGTATCGACCGTCTGCGAAAGCTCTTCGTTGGACACCCGTCGTTCCGGAAGCGCGGACCCGGTGCCCAGAATGACGCAGCGCGCGTGGGTGTTGGGCACGGTCACTTGAGCGGTTCGTCGGCGGATGCAGCAGCGGCAATGACGCTGGAATCAAACCCCTGCAACACCGCGCCGATTCGCTCGGTGATATTGTCCTCGACCAGCCGCGCCGCCACCTCGACCGCGTTGGCAACGCCCTTGACGCTGGCCGAACCGTGACTTTTGACCACGACCCCGTTCAAGCCCAGAAACACCGCGCCATTGTGGTTGTTGGGGTCAAGATGATGGCGCAGCAACTCGGTTGCGGGCCGCGAGATCAGAAACCCGATCTTTGAGCGCAACGACGACTGGAAGCTGCGTTTGAGCAGATCGGTGACAAACCGCGCGGTGCCCTCAAGCGACTTGAGCGCAATATTGCCTGAAAAGCCGTCAGTGACAATCACATCGACGTCGCCGCGCGAGAGTTTGTCGGCTTCGGTAAATCCCTGAAAGTCCATCGGCAAATGAGTGGCGGCGCGCAGCGTTGCGGCGGCATCGCGAAGCGCATCAGTGCCCTTGGAATCCTCGGTACCAATGTTGAGCAAGCGGGTGCGCGGCTTGTCGAAACCAAAGATGATCTGCGAATAGACCGCGCCCATCACCGCGAACTGCACCAGATTGCGCGCATCACAATCGGTGTTGGCACCCAGATCGAGCATCACCAGATCGGTGTCCTCAAGCGTCGGCAGCAACGCGGCGAGCGCCGGCCGGTCAATCCCCGGCATGGTGCGCAGCGCTAGCTTGGACATCGCCATCAGCGCGCCGGTGTTGCCCGCGCTGACCGCTGCGCCGGCCTCGCCCGACTTGACCGCCTGGATGGCAAGACCCATCGATGAATTCTTGGATTTGCGCAGCGCCTGGCTCGGCTTGTCTTCACCGCGCACCACCTGACTGGTGTGCAGGATATCCGATGCTGCGCGCAGATTGGGGTGCTTGTCGAGCCCTGCCCTGATCTGCTTTTCGTCGCCGACCAGCAGGAAGGTGAAGCGATCATGCCGGTGTCGCGCCTCGGCCGCCCCGCCAAGCATGACGCGCACGCCTTCATCACCGCCCATCGCATCAATCGCGATCCGCGGCTTTATCGGCACCAGCTAGTCCCCCTGAAAAACGTGCACATGCCGCCTGATTGATCAGGCGACTGCAAGCACCTCACGGCCATTATAATGGCCGCATGCGCCGCACAGGTGGTGCGGGCGCTTCAGTTCGCCGCAGTTCGGGCATTCCTGATGCGCTTCAACTTTGAGCGAATCATGGCTGCGACGCATGCCGCGCTTGGACGGGGATGTTTTTCTTTTAGGAACAGCCATGACAGGTCCTGCATACCTTAAAATAATCGTGATTCAATGCGATAAACCTTGTGTCCAGCGCCGGGCCGCGCAGAACGCGGGCAGCCGACAGAGCGACAAGGCCCATTCGCGTGCGAACGCGGGGCTATACCGAAAATATCGTGCGTTGCAAGCATTGTCACGCTAACCGGCATCATCACCCAAGGGTGCCCGCATCAGGCCACCCGATCAAGGAAACAACGCGATGAGCCTGCCGATTACTTTGACCATGGCCGCTGCAGCCGGACTGATCAACCTGTGGCTGGCGATCCGCATCGGCCAGGTGCGCACCAGCCAGAAGGTAAGCGTTGGCGACGGCGGCAACGAATTTGTCATCCGCCGGATGCGCGCGCAGGCCAATTTCGTGGAGTTCACACCCTTTGTTCTGCTGCTGATTGCCGCGTTCGAAATATCCGGTCTCGGCGGCACGTGGCTGTGGGCGGTGGGCCTTGTCTATATGGCGGGACGGCTGGCGCACGGCCTTGGCATGGATGGCGGCACCTTCAAGTTGGGCCGGATGATCGGCACGCTGATCTCGATGCTGACAACACTCGGCCTGTCTGGCTATGCGATCTACGCGGTCACAATCATGCCCGTGGGTTAATCCGCTACCCTTCTCCCCGCACCATTGCATTTGACCCTTGATGGCAGGGGATGCCCCTGTTGGCGTCTCCCTTGATGGGAGAGGCTGCGAGACTTGGCGGCATGCCGCCTAGTCGCAGCGGTGAGGGTGATAGTGCGGCTAGACGCGACCGGTCATACAATGCGACCAATGCACAATCCGGAGAGATCACCCCCACCCAACCCCCCCCCATCAAGGGGGAGGGCTATTGGGTTTTGCCAACCTAACCGGCAGAATGTTAAGCCAGCACGTGATCGGCAACAAAGCTGTTGTGCTGGCGCTCTGCGCCAAAATTGCTGATGGCGCCATGGCCCGGCACGAACACAGTGTCATTGCCCAGCGGCCAGAGCTTCTGCGTGATCGACCTGATCAGATCCTGATGGTTGCCGCGCGGAAAATCGGTGCGGCCAATCGATCCCTGGAACAGCACGTCGCCGACAATCGCAAGCTTTGACGGCGCGTGATGGAACACGACATGGCCCGGCGTGTGCCCCGGGCAATGGATGACATCGAGCACCAGATTGCCGACCGTGACGCTATCGCCGTCGTTGAGCCAGCGATCGGGCTCGAACACCGATCCGGCGATGCCCCAGTTGCGGCCATCGTCATCAAGCCGCGAAATCCAGAACCGGTCGTCCTCATGCGGCCCCTCGATCTTGAGGCCAAGCTCCTTGGCGAGCGTGCCGGTTTCGCCGCAATGGTCGATATGACCATGCGTGACCAGCAGCTTTTCCAGGGTCACCCCCAGTTTCGCCACCGCCGCCTTGAGCTGCGGCAAATCACCGCCCGGATCAACCAGCGCCCCGCGCATCGTCGCTGTGCACCACAGAAGCGTGCAGTTTTGCTGCAGCGGCGTCACCGGAATGGTAACCGCGCGAAGGGGTGGCTGGGCTTGGGGGGCGGCAGGATTGTTCATACGCGGTATGTGGCAAGGATCGCGGCGGGGTGCAAGGCATCAGGTTGAGGGGCTCCGAGAAGCGTGCGCATCAAAACTCCTTGATCAGTCGCGCCGCTGCTTCAGGCCGCGCCACATCGCCGCGCGCCTTGTGGACGCCGAGGCCGAACTGCAGGTTGGTGTGACCGCCCAGCTTCTGGTGCCATTGCGGCGTCACCCGCACAGACCGCCTGCCGCCGCTGCGCATGTTGATTTCAAGCCCCGCGACCGAGCGTTCGTTGACATCATAAAACGTGGAATGGTTGATCAGCAGCGCGTCCTTGTCATTGGCAAAGCCTGGACTGACCTCTCCCACGCCGACCATCGCCATCGCGCTCCAGCGTTCGCTGAACCGCTCTCCGATGAGATACAGCAGAGTGTTGAACACGCGCTTTTCGTGCCGGTCATAAACGCCCAAATACTGCCAGCCATGGATGGCACGACCATTGTTCAACGTGCCAAACGTGCCTTGCAGCCCCAGCTTGAACTCCGCCAGACTGCCGTTCTCGAATGGCAGCTCAAATTCGATGGCATGACCGCGGGCGAAGGCAAACTCGATCTCGGGCGCCCATTCCACCACGTGCGGCTGGCCCGACAGCGGCACAAGCCCGAGCACATTGGCCTCTAGCTCGCCCCGTTCCGCCCCCAGCGGCCGCACCATATCGAACACCATCGGCTCGGGAATGACCGGCGCGCGGGGTGATGCCAGCGCCGGAGTGGTGGCAAGACTGGCGCAAAGGCCAAACAGGATCGTTCTGAACATGGACAAAAAGCTCGCTTGCGTCTGCTGATTGTGCCCCCTCTACACTCCAGCTAGCCAGCCAAGATGACAGTGCGATTACATTGCACGCGTCATCACACCCGCCGCCCGGCCCAGATCACCCGGCCGACAATCGTCACGCTGCCCGGCGAAACATCCGGGTAGCTGGGATACAGCGGATTATCCGACGTAATCGACAAGCCGCCATCGGGGCGAAACGCCAACCGCTTGACGATCAGCGCGTCGTCCATGCGCAGGACATAGATGCCGTCGCGGCGGCGCAGGTTTGCGCCATCGTGCATCGCCACCAGAATGTCATCGCCATCGCCGAGCGCCGGAGCCATCGAATCGCCGTCGACACAGATCATCGTCACCGCATCGGTGCCCGCACCCAGCCGACGCAGCCAGCCCTCATCGCACGCAAGCTCCGCCA
>NZ_JBGTFM010000475.1:0-6349 GCF_041747255.1 Blastomonas sp.
GTGGGCATTGCCGTACGGGTGTTGTCGCCCCGGGGCGGCGACTTCAACGATGACCTGCAGGCTACCGACCTTGAGGATCTCCGCGCAGCTCTCCGACCCCAACTCGACCCAGAAGATGTAAGCAGGATCGGGGAAGGGTGAACAGCAAGGAGGAACAAAAGCGGTGCGGTGCGCCAGAACGTGCGAACCCTGTGTTTCCACAGAAACGGAGACACAACCATGTTCGAAGAAATCTTCTTTCCACCGGCGGCGGCAAAGCACCGCAATGCGCCGCTTGCCGATCAAAGGGCCGGTTACCTTCTGAAACTGAACGCAAGTGGGGCACAGCGCGCCACCCTGCGAAAGAATGCGAATGCTCATCTCAATCTCGTGCGGCTTCTTGACCTTCGAGATGGCGACACGATCAGCCAGAATGACATTGAAACCGCTGCCAGGCTCTGGGCCAATCCCGAAGGGCGCAGATCCGACCGAGAGGCAACAAACAAGGCCAGGCAGCGCTTCATCAGCCATTGCGCCGACCTTCTGCATCACCTTGGCTGGATCGAACCAGATGACGCTATCCATCCCTATGCCACCGAACTCAGCGTCTACGAAACCTGGCTGCGCAAGGAGCGGGGTCTCTCCCCCGAGACGGTTCATGGTTATTGTCGCGCAGCCAACCACTTCCTGACCCGGATTGCGGGGCGCGGCATTCCATTCGGCGCGCTCTCGATGGCTGACATTGACGACATCATTGGCGATGAACATCGCCGCGGCATCTGGAGCCGAAGGACGCTCCACGACCACGCGCAACGCCTGAGATCATTCATCGTCTTTGCCGAAAAGCGCCAATGGTGTCGCCCGGGTTTGGGCGCAGGGATTGTCGCACCGGGATACAGGGCCGACGAGGTCTTGCCGAAGGGGATCAAACGCAACGACGTCGAGCGCCTTTTGGCTTCGCTCAGCGGGAAACGGACCGTCGATCTGCGCGACCGGGCTATCCTCCTGCTGTTCACATCCTACGGTTTGCGTGTCAGCGAAGTAGCGGGCCTGTGCCTCGATGACTTCGACTGGGACGCCGAAATGCTGCGGGTTCGGTGCCCCAAACCGGGTCGGATCCAGCTTTGGCCGCTATCGCAGGAAGCTGGCCGGGCGATCCTGTGCTATCTCCGGCACGGGCGGCCAAAAGGTCATGGACGTGCCGTCTTCTTCACATCCCGCGCGCCGGTCCGTCCCTTGGATCGCAAGGCTTTGGGCAAGATCGTCCGCGACCGCCTAGCTGGTATCGGCGTCGTGACAGGGCGGCGAGGCCCACATGCACTCCGGCATGCTACTGCCCAACACCTCCTGGATCGAGGCATGTCGATGAAAGTCATCGGGGACTTCCTCGGCCATCGCGATCCGTCTTCGACGGCGATTTATGCCAAGGTCAACTTGGCAGCGCTGCGCGAGGTGGCCGCATTTGATCTGGAGGCGCTGCTATGAACCTGGGCGAGGCGATTGACCATTACGTCGGGTGGCGGCAGGCGCAGGGTGCAAAGTTTAAAACCGCCCGGAACCTATTGCGGCAGTTTATACGCCATATCGGCCCAGAGACTGATTGCGACGAGATATCGAGGGATCAGGTGCTCGCCTTCCTGATTGGTCCAGGCCCGAGAACCCGGCACCGCGACAACAAGGCTTATGCGCTCGCGGGCTTCTGGAGATTTGCGATAAGCCGTGGCTATGCCAGTTCTTCACCGCTCCCCGCGAGCGAACGGCGGCCACCGTTGCTCGCGCCACCGCACATATATTGTCGCGCGCAGTTGCAGCGTCTTTTCGATCCGCGAAACATCGAGATTGCGCTGATCTGCGCAAAGCAGCTCGAACTGAACACGTTCCGTACGCTGCTTTTGCTGCTTTATGGCGCGGGGCTTCGGTTCAGCGAGGCCACCGGACTCCTGCGTGACGATTGCGACCTGAAGGAATCTGTCCTGACAATCCGGGACACCAAGTTCCACAAGAGCAGGCTGGTGCCCGCCGGATTACCGCTTGCGATGGTGCTGGCCAACCACCTGTCGCAGCCAGCAGGGCAACGGTTTGCCCCGAATGGTGCCGGATACCTGCTGTCAAACAGGGACGGGACCCGGCTGGCAAGCAGCACCGTGCAAACTGCGTTCGACCGACTGCGCCGCGCCGCGGGTGTCCGAGGTTGGGCTGGCGGCCGATCGGCGCCCCGCATGCATGACTTCCGGCACAGCTTCGCGGTTCACAGGCTGACCGCATGGTATCGGGAAGGCGCGGATGTGCAACGCCTGCTGCCCGTGCTGTCCACCTATCTCGGCCATTCCGATCTGGAAGGCACCAAAATCTACCTGACGTTGACCCCTGAGCTCTTGAACCAAGCGTCGATGCAATTTGCGCGTTTTGCCCAAGGAGGTGAAGATGCCCGAGCATGAACTCCTTGGGCCTTGGCTTCGGCGCTTCCTGACCGAGTATATCGTCACCGAACGAAACCTGGCCCGAAACACCCGGTCAAGCTATCGCGATACCTTCCGACTGCTCCTGCCTTTTGCCAGCCAAAAGGTGCGCAAGCCCGTCGACCGTTTGATGGTGCGCGACCTGGCGTCATCGCTGGTTCTGAAGTTCCTCGTCCATGTCGAGGACGACCGCGGATGTTCGGTTCGGACCCGAAATCAGCGGCTTGCCGGCATCAAGGCCTTTGCGCGCTTTGTGGGCAGCAGGGACCCAGCGCATGTCGAATGGTGTGGGCATATCCGCGCCATCTCTTCGAAAAAATCCATGCAGCCATCGGTTGGGTGGCTGACGCGGCAGGAAATGGAGGCGGTGCTTGCGGTGCCGGACAGGAAGACGGGCCGGGGACGGCACGAATACGCGCTCCTGCTCTTTCTCTATAACACCGGCGCACGCGTTTCCGAGGCAACAGAACTGAAGGTGCAGGATCTGTCGCTTGCCGCCCGGAAGGGCGGCCATGATCTTGTGACCCTTTATGGAAAGGGCGGCAAGATCCGCCAGTGCCCGTTATGGCCGGAAACCGAGCGGGCTCTTGCGCACGAAATCCGTGATCGCGAAGGGGAGTATCCAGTTTTTGTCAGCAGGCTGGGGGCAGGATATACGCGCTTCGGGGTCTATCGCCTGATCGAGCGCTGTGTAGCGCAAGTTCCAGCGCTCGCGGGCCGCACGATCACGCCGCACGTGATCCGACATACGACCGCCTGTCATCTGGTCCTTGCCGGGGTGGACATCAACACCATCCGCGCCTGGCTGGGACATGTGTCGATCAGCACGACCAACATTTATGCCGAGATCGACCTGACTCTGAAGGCCAACGCCGTGGCGCTCTGCGAAGTCGGCCAACGGAAACCGGGACGCTCGTGGAAGGAGGACAAAGACCTGATGGCGTTCCTGAAGTCCTTGTGAGTCGAAATCCCCGATGTGGGTCGCCACATCGGGGATGTTCCTGCAATGATGCATATCCAGACGACCTATATTGATACTTGAAATATCACTACTAACGGTTTAGATAGGCATTACTCCATTCAGAGGGTACTTTATGATCACGGGCCCACAGATGCGCGCCGCGCGTGCGCTGCTCGGTATCGACCAGAAAGCTCTGGCCGAACTGGCGGGCCTTTCCGTGCCGACAATCCAGCGCATGGAGGCAAGCACCGGCAACGTGCGCGGCGTGGTGGACAGCCTGACCAAGGTCATTGCGGCACTCGAGCTTGCCGGTTTGGAACTCATTGGCGAAGGCTCTGTCAGCACGGTTGGCGGTCGTGGTGTGCGCCTTAAGGTACCCCCACCCAGACATTGAACCCTCAACCCGCGACGGCGACCGCCGACAAGAAGCCGACGATCCCGCCGCAACCCTCAAAGGTGCGGCCGAAGATGAAAGACCAGATCAGCAGACAGAGTGCGGCACCCAGCTTTGCCGAACTCTTCACTCCGAAACTCGTCACGGTCCTGCGTGAGGGCTATGGACTGCCCCAGTTGCGTGCGGACGCCATCGCAGGGCTGACGGTTGCCATCGTCGCTCTGCCGCTCTCGATGGCGATTGCCATCGCCTCGGGGGCGACCCCGGCACAGGGGCTCTACACGGCGATCGTCGGCGGCTTTCTAGTCTCGCTTCTAGGCGGCTCGCGGTTCCAGATCGGCGGCCCGGCCGGTGCCTTCATCGTGCTGGTGGCTAGCACCGTCGCGCTGCATGGAATGGACGGGCTGATCCTTGCAACCTTCCTGTCGGGCTTGATGCTCACCGCTGTCGGGTTTCTGCGGCTTGGCACCTTCATCAAGTTCATTCCCTTCCCTGTGACCGTCGGCTTCACAGCCGGAATCGCGGTGATCATCTTCGCCAGCCAGATCAAGGAACTCTTCGGCCTGACGCTGGATCATGAGCCCGGTGCGCTTCTCGAAAAACTGCCCGTGCTCTGGGCCGCCCGGAACAGTGTGACTCCCTCCGCAGTTCTGCTCTCCATCGCAACGGTCGGCATCATCCTCGGCCTGCGCCGGTGGCGTCCCCATTGGCCGGGGATGCTGATCGCGGTCGCGGTCGCAGCGGCAGGCGTCGCGCTCTTAGGGCTGCCGGTGCAGACCATCGGTACCAAGTTCGGTGGAATCCCGTCGTCGCTTCCCGCCCCGACGTTCCCGGAGCTGTCGATGGAGAAGATCATGGCGGTTCTGCCGGCGGCGATCTCCTTCACCCTGCTCGGCGCCATCGAGTCGCTTTTGTCGGCGGTCGTGGCCGACGGCATGACCGGTCGGCGGCACCGCTCCAACTGCGAGCTTGTCGCCCAGGGGGCGGCCAACATCGGGGCATCGCTCTTCGGCGGCTTTTGTGTGACCGGAACCATCGCGCGGACGGCTACCAACGTGCGGGCGGGCGCACACGGGCCGGTTGCCGGGATGCTGCATGCCCTGTTCATCCTGCTCTTCATGCTCGTCGCCGCCCCCCTCGCGGCCTATATCCCACTCGCGGCACTGGCCGGTGTGCTGGCCGTCGTGGCCTGGAACATGATCGAGAAACCCGCCATCGCGATCCTGTTGCGCTCAGGCTGGGGCGAGGCGACGGTCCTTGGCGCGACCTTCTTCCTGACCATCTTCCGCGACCTGACCGAAGCCATCGTCGTCGGCTTCGCGCTTGGTTCGGTCCTGTTCATCCACCGCATGAGCCAGACAACCGGGGTTGCTGCGAACACTGCCTTCGTCGGCCGTGATGAAGCGGACACCACCCACCCGCGCGCGGCCTATGACGAGGAGGCCGCGGCAAATCCCGCGATTGTGGTCTATCGCATCACCGGAGCGCTCTTCTTCGGTGCCACGGCCTCGATCGGATCGGTGCTCGACCGGATCCAGGACAGCCACAAGGCGTTGGTCATCGACTTCTCGGCTGTGCCGCTCCTCGACTCGACCGGGGCCAACATGATCGAGGGCCTTGTGCACAAGGCAGATAAGCGCGGCGTGGCCCTCTGGTTGACGGGTGCCAGCCGCGACATCCAACGCGTGTTCGTGACGCACGGTCTGAAAAAGCCCCTCGTGCACTATGCCGCTTCCATAGAGGACGCCCTCAAAAGCCTTGAGGGCGATGTCGGCGCCCACCAGGATGCCGCGTGATGCAGAGAGCTGCATTGGAGCGCCGACGGCGCAGAGAGACCTTCGGCCCCAAAGAGCGACGCCGCTATGTTCTCTCAGCGCTTGAGCGTCCACGGACCCAGGCCGAACTACGCGATGCCCTTGGCATGAGCAACAGCGGGATCCTGCACCTACTGCGGCGCCTCGAGCGGGACGGGCTGGTCCGTCCGGCCGAACGTGTGGCCTGGACGCGCGTCTGGGAAAAGACGCGAAACGGTGGCTGACGTCATGAACGGAGACAGCTCAAGCGCCACGCCGTATGGGAATGCGCTATCCGCCACGTGGACCGCACTGCTTGAGTGCGCCGAGTCGGCAGAGAACGGAGATCTCGATCTCGACGGAGGCGCTCCACAGGTTGTGGCTCTGGCCGAACGCCTCGTCGATCTTGGGTTCTTACGCGTCCCGCGAGCGGGCCACTACGCCCTGACTCAGGCCGGCAGGGAGCTTCTAGGACGTGACAAGACCAGCCCCATTCCGATCAGGCTACAGAGGCGTATCCCACGTCTCTTGCCTGTGGCCCTTGCAGCAATTGCGGTGGCCGTTCTCTGGCTATGGCTGCATTCCTAATGGCGTGGCGGTCCCCGCGCCATTACTTCCCAGCTCACCCTTCCCCGATCCTGCTTACATCTTCTGGGTCGAGTTGGGGTCGGAGAGCTGCGCGGAGATCCTCAAGGTCGGTAGCCTGCAGGTCATCGTTGAAGTCGCCGCCCCGGGGCGACAACACCCGTACGGCAATGCCCAC
>NZ_JBGTFM010000476.1:0-6705 GCF_041747255.1 Blastomonas sp.
CAGGCCGACCTCGCGGATCGCTTCCGCATCTCGGATGATGGGGCAGTCCGTAAGCTGCATTGAATATCGAGCCAGAGGATCCCAGATCCAATGCCTACCGGGCGTGAGGACCCGCCTGACTTCGCCCTTGGGGTCCATCATTATGCCGAGCTTGTTGTCAGGAACGACCGCGATTCTTTCACCCCACATGACACACCCCACGGCCGCGCGGCGTGTCGCCGGCCAGCAGGGGGCAGCGCGAGCACGATGCGGCGATCTTAAAAAAAATGGAGGCGTCGACGGGATTCGAACCCGTGGATACGGTTTTGCAGACCGTCACCTTGGACCACTTGGTTACGACGCCAGAACAGCGGGCATCAAGCCGGACACGCAGATAGCGCGTCAGCGGAGCTTCAACAACAACGCCCTTGCGGGTGATGGATGTAGGTAACCATGGACACATGATACTCGCGCGAGCGTGAATGCGATAGGGATTCATCGCGGAGGGGGCCGTAATCAGAACGGACATAGGGTCTGCTCAAGTCGATGCGTGTTCTGAAGCTCGGGATTTGCGGTAACGCGGTTCCGACGCGCCAAGACGTAGAGCCTGTTTGCAGGCGGGTGTCAGCACACACTACTAGCTGACATTCTTCGCTACGCCGCTGGCTTGCCTTGACGGTTTTTCTCGCCCGCCAAATGCCCCTCCGGATCGTGCACCCGCAGCTCGTCCGGCTCGACCACTGCGGCGAGAAACACCGCGATGTTGTAGCCGCCGAGATGGCGGACCGAGGGGTAGAAGATGGCCTGCGCACCGGCCTCCATTGCCATGTCTGCCAATACCCAGCTTGGCGGTTCAACCTTGTGCCGCAAGGCCAGGTCGCGCCAGTTGCAGGCATAGTCCTGCCATAGACGGTCCCAGGCACCGGCCACATACCCGGCGCGGAAATCCACCACGCGCTGCACGTTGAGCAGGTAACTCGCGATGGTGCCTGGCGGCAGCAGGCCCGCATCCTGCTGGTATTCCTGCAAGGCCGTTTCCGTCGTCACGGAGAGATACAGCGCATGCACGTCCGGCCGATTGAAACGCCCGCCCCTTTCGGCGGCCCCCGCGCCGCTGGTGGGGCGATGCGCCCAAGCGGGTGACAGCACGCGATAGAACACCGCGTCCGGCCCGAGCGGGATGAAGATCATCCGCTGGCGCCACCAGCGAGCGATTCCAGATACCCGAGAACGGCGTCCGTCTCGCCGTCCGCCACCAATTGCTCGGCCGTCTTGTAACCGAAGTCCCCGATGGGATGGTTGCGATACCAGTAGACCGCACGCGCCTGATCGCCCGCCGCGACATCGAAGGCGGCCCGCAGCACCCGCAGGGACTCCCGCAGATGCGCCTGCACCTTCGGCGACTGCGGACGCGCCGCCAGCGTGTTGCGATGAACGTGCGCATGCGCCGCCAGCTCCGCCATGTCCAGATGCAGCGCCGCTGCGTAGCGATCCGGCGAGATCAGCGACGCATTGGGTTCCCGCAACTGCTCGGCAAAGGCGGCGAACTGGAGTTCAGGTGCGAGTGGGGAGAGGCTCATGGGTTCGGAGAATTCTTGCTTAGGAGCACAACTATACGCCCATTCTGCGCACACTTTATGCCCTGTATTAGCCCTTCGATGCGGCTTATGTTGCGACGCTGTTTGGCTACGCGACACCGCTCACCGAGATGCGCTTGCCTCTGCTTCTGCACTCACCTCATGCAGCGCGTCGCTGCAATCACGCAGCACGCGTTTTAGTGAGCCGAGGGGGAAATCGTAGCCACCCTCCTGACACAAGCAATACCGGCAAGCCTTCGGCACCGGCTCTGCACAGCCGTTCACGGCGACAATGGTGATGCGCCGGTTGTCGGTGACGTTCGGCACCCAGCGGTCAATGTCCTCAATCGGATTGAGCTTGAGCACGAGTTCCGAACGTTGCTTGCAGGCGGCGGGCAGACCATGCAGCAGGGCTGCGATCTCGTCGCGCACCTCCGGGCGGTCAAAGCCAATTCCGGGCGCGAGCAGGTCCACGATGGCCTTGTGCTCGGCATTCCGCGCGGCGTCGAGCTTGAGATAGGGCTTGCCGGTGCGGTCGTAACCGAGCACGTCTGGCACGACGTATCGGTGCAGGTAGTGCTTGGTATACAGCGCTTCCTTTTCTTCGACCTGGAACGTGATCCCTGCGGATTCGGATTCCGCTGGCGCCGTCGCGTGCGCGCTGCCGGAGCCGAGCAGCAGGCCGCTCACAACCGCCAGGAACGCGATACAGCGAAAGCCCTTCATCGTGAAGCTCCGTCCGTTTTCTGCCCCGTCATTTGGTGCAACGCATCGCTGCAAGCGTGGAGGAAGCTCCGCAAGCCCCCGATCTCGAAATTGCAGCCTCCATCTATCGCCAGATCGTAGCTACATTCGCGCGGAACAGTCTCCGCGCAGTCGTGAATTTCCAGTTGCGTCACCCGGCGGTTGTCGGTTTCGCCGGGCACGCAGGTATCTATGTCACCAATCGGCTCCACCGCCAGTGCCAGTGTGCCGTTAGCACGGCATTGCTCCGGCAAGCGTGCGAGCCAGCCAGCGATTTCATCCCGGCGCTTGGGTTGATCGACGTAGAAGCCTGGCTTGAGCAGTTCAACGAGGGCCCTGTGCTTCGGGCTCTGCTCAGGAACCAGGTTCAGACGCGGCGTGCCGTCGTTGTCATAGACGAGAATGTTCTTGACCTCGTGATCGCTGAGCGGCGTGCGCAGATCATTAGCGTATTCGACGACCACCAGATCCAGTGCGTGCACCGGTGCTGTCGCCAGCAAGCCGACCGATAGCAGCGCATGTGTGGACTTCCGCATCAGCTCGCGCCGAGCATCCGCATCAGGGTGGGCATGCCGGCGCCCTGCTGCGCGCGGCATGTTGAATATGATGAACCGGGTCGAGATTCCCGGCTTGTTATTGATCGAGTGTTCACGGCGCAAATGCTCCCGGATCCAGCCGCCGGGCTTCTGCCAGCGCCTTGCGGGCTTTCTCTGCGCCGCCCCCATCGCGATTGTGCATAAGAGCAAGCACTGCCAAGTTCCAGTATGCGCGAGCAGCGAGCTTTGAATCGGAGGACTTGCTGGCGAGCGTGAAGGCTTCGATTACGCGCTTCTCAGCTTGGTGTTTGCCGTCGAATGAGAATTGCCCGTGGTCAAGGATGTGCCAATCGCTATTGAGGTAGGTCACGCGGTAATCGTTTTCCGAATAGTAGGCGCAGTCGTAACGCAGCACTGAGTCGGTATCGCGCGGAATCACACCGATTGCATCAGGTGGTCGGCCGGTATGAGCCACACCGAGGCAGCCCGCGTAGTACGCCGCTTCGGCATTGCCGCTAATAAATAGAGCCTCGGCTTCGTGCCGGGCGTGGGCTATCTGGTCGCGCGCTGAGTGCCGTGCGATTTCCCGTGCGTGGCTTTCAGCAGCTCTGTAGGCATCGCGTTCGCGCACCTCGCAATCCGTCGCATAAGGAAGAGCCTGTTTGGGCCCACAGCGTTCGCGAGTTTGCTCGGGGACGGAGGCCGGCGGCGCCACTGATCGCAATGACTTGCGAGCGAAATAATCCCGGACGCGTTGTAGTGATTTGAGGTTACTAAAAGCCTGGGACCGCTGGTAAACCTTTGCGTCCCAAACTGCGCCGTTGTCGATGGCGGCATCTAGGCTGCGGTTGCAGGCTGTAAGAAAGGTCTTGAGGCCCCCAATCTCGAAGTTACAGCCACCGTCGTATGAAAGATCGTACTCGCAGTCGCGCAAGTCGATAGCAAGACAGCCCGTGAACAACAGTTGCGTCACTCTCCGGTTGTCGGTCTCGCCGGGCACACAAATGTCGACATCCCCGATCGGCTCCACCGCCAGTGCAAGCGCGCTTATTCCCAAGCATTGCTGCGGGTAGCGGGCAAGGATTTCGGCAATGTCCTTGCGTACTTGCGGCTTGTCCACAGCAAGGCCAGGCGCGAGCAAATTGATCAGCGCTTTGTGTTTGGGATCGCGCTCGGGAAATAGATTGAGGCGCGGACTGCCGTCAGCGTCCTGACCAAGGATGTCGTTCACCTGGTGGTCGCTCAATACGTGGTTGAAATCGTTTCCGTATTCCACAACCGACAAGTCGACCGCCTGAGTATACGTTGCAGACAGAGCAGACAATAGCCCGACTACCATCCTTATGAACGAGAAGCAGCGGAAGTTTTTCATCGCAACATGGCTCCGGGTTTCTGCTCTATCAACTGTGCTTGTGCATCGCTGCAGGCGTTGAGGAAACAGTCACCGATATCTCGTGTCGTCGGACAGTCGAACTATGCACTTCGCCCCAAAGGGGGTGTTGCCCCACTAGCCCCATCGACCGCCCAAACATTCCACGACGCTGTTGATCGTTGGTACGTCTTCATCGAAGGACCCGTGGTCCTCTGAATGGCTGCGATACCCAAGTGGCGCATCATCCGCAGTGGCTGACCATACGGTTCGTCCAGGGTCCGCACGAAGCCATTCACGCACCCGATGGACTTCCGGAAAGTGCTGCGCGTCGAAAGTGTTTGTTCGGTCGAAGAAGCGTGCCATGCCGAGAATGGGCATATCAGGCTCGTCGACGAGATGACCCTGCGCCTGAACCTTGGACTCCAGCAGTCCTGACACCAAGTAGAGCAGCGAGCAGGGGTAAATGAACCGGCGGATGTCGCGACCTCCGCCAAGCGCGGAGTCCGCACCCCACACTTGGTCCTTCTTCTCGAGCTCGTCGCACATTGAGAACATACGGAAGCGGCCAATGCTATCGCCGGCTACATTCAGAGCTTCATTAAACGCCGTATATGTAATGGCAGGCGCCAAGAAGATCACGTCGAATATGCGGTTCGGTGCCAGCGCCTTCGCGGTCTTGAGCCAGTTCGCGATGTAGATCGCGCCCGTGCTATGCCCCACGAGGGTGACTCGCTCGATCGTCGTGTTGCCGGCCAGCCGTTGCAGGAACTCGGTGCCAACCGCATTCTCTTCCGCTTTGAAGGCGTCTGCGGTGTCGTCTTTCATCTCATTCCACAGAAGCATCTTCGCCCACTCGTTGAGCCCGTCGCCCCCGATCTTCAGGTGTCGCAGCAACTCCTCAATGATGGTGGGATAAATGTCATGATGCCGATCAGATTTCACGCGCTTGATGACGGCCTTAACGACGCGATAAATGAACTGCACGGACTTGACCAGCGTCAATAAGTCCAGTCCGAAACGCTGCGCGCCCATGGCGCCCGTGGGCGCTTCGTCGACGAGTGCGTTAAAGAGTGCGGCCCGGACCGCGTTCGGGGGGGCGCCGACTTGGGCGTCCGTCCCGGCTTCTAGCATTAATGCGTACTTCTCCGGCTTCTGCGCCGTCGGGCGCAACGCATTGATAGCCGTGATAAATGCAGCGTCCACTCTCAGATCAGCCTCGATCTCGGACTCATCCACAACCAGGAAGTCTTCGATCTCGTCCGCAAGGCCGGCCAACGGAATCTGAGCTGTGTGTGGGGCCGACCAGTATTGATTTATCTGGTCCGCGACGTTCTGCTGCACGCCGGTAGCGCGTGCGACCGTACTGAAGATCAGATGGTTGTGTGTAAGCGCCTGTAGACCGTCACCACTTGCTACAGCGTTCCCCATCGGCAGCTTCTTCACGGCCTTTTTGGTGATCCATTCAGCAATCTTTCGAGTGGCTTGCTTGAAGGCGGACTCTTCGGCTGCGGACTTCAGGCTTTGGCGCAGGGCATCAAAGACGCCGGAGCGCCACACAAAGAACACAGGAAAGCCCTCCTGCCTGTATCGACCTTCGAGCCGACGCGCGACTTCTTCACCGGCCACTTCATTGACCAAACCGCCGTGGAAATGAACGACCAGGTGTCGCGTTTCTGCTGCGCTAATTTCTTCGAAAAGCGCGTCGAGATCAGCGGCGGTGGTCCCGGCGTTTCCGCCGATGCGCCCCGCACGGCTGTAGACGATTGACATAGTTATCTCCCTCCCTGTGCCACCTCACCCTTCCACGGAACGCAAGTTCAGCCAGTTCTCACTCGGTCTACACACAAACGTTTAAAGCACTATTGGCGCCGCTTTAGCAGTTTTGTGATGCTCGAAAAGGCTGCATAAATCATGAACCCCCAGAAGAGGATAGCAAGATAGCCCAGCAACCCATATCGAAAGAGGCCGACTAAGAACCCTTCCCACGACCATCCGGCACCATTCTTGAGGCCGCCGGCGACGCCGCCAGCGCTTATACACAAGACTGCGACGACTCCAAGAAGATAATCAGGTTCCTTTAATTTCACTTTCATCTCCCGCAGGCGAGCCTTTCCCGGCGATTGCGTACGTTGAGTAAGCGTATATTTCCGGTGTTGATAGGCACAGGTGAAGGTGTCATCGACCTTTTCTGGTCATGATTTCAAGGGTCTTTTTGGCAAACTCATTCCCCAATTGCGCGGCCCGCTCATACCAGTACCTAGCGGTGGCATAGTTCACTGGTGTTCCCAGACCAAAGTAATGTGCCTCTCCCATATGTACGAACGCATCGACGTTGCCAGCCTCGGCCGATTTGCGAAACCACTTTAGGGCCTCCGTGAAATCGACGGGACCTCCGTGGCCATCACTCAGCATCTGTCCAAGGACCCTTTGCGCTTCGTCGTTACCTCCATGCGCAGCCTTGTAAAGCCAATATTTAGCTTTAACATAGTCTCTCTGT
>NZ_JBGTFM010000477.1:0-3193 GCF_041747255.1 Blastomonas sp.
ACCGGAATGTCGAGGTTGCGCACGAGAATCGCGGTTTGCTCTGACGAAAAATCGGTCATGCCGCGCGCCCGTTCAACGCCGTTCTCATCGTAGATGTGGATGACATCGCCCTTCACATAATTGCCGCAGCTCGACACGACATCGTTGCGATCAATGCCGCGCGTGCCATCGGCCATCGAGTCAGCCGCCGCGTTGGTCACCACGATGCTGCCATCCATCTGCAGACGATCGGTCAGCCATGCAGCCCAGCTATCTGCCGGCTCTTCATGCGCCACGCACGTTGTGCAGCGCCGCTCCCCACTCATCACCGAGGAGATCGGATTGTCGGCCTCTCCATTGGCGATCAGTGTCGTGCAGCCAGCGTTCTGCGCCATGTTGGCCGCCTGCATCTTGGTGAACATGCCGCCGGTGCCCAAAGTGCTGACACCGCTGGTCACCGCCAGATACTGGCTGACGTCGTGGACCGTCTCGACCAACTGCGCGCCGGGCTCAGCCGGATTGCGATCATACAGCCCGTCAACCCCGGTCAAGATCACCAGATTCTGCGCCTGCACCATCTGCGCCACCTTGGCGGCGAGCCGGTCATTATCGCCGACGCGAATCTCTTCCGTGGTGATCGTGTCATTCTCGTTGATGATCGGCAGCACGCCCGCTTCGAGCAGCCGGTGCAGGGTATTTTTGGTGTTGAGGAAACGGCGGTGATCGCCAAAATCGCCCAGTGTCACCAGCACTTGCGCAATGTTGAGATCATATTCGTGGCCGATCTGCTTATACGCATTGAGCAGTAGCGGCATTCCACAGGCGGCTGCCGCCTGCTTGTCGCGCAAACCGGCGGTTCCCGGGGTTATTCCGATCATCTTCATGCCCAGCGAGACGGCGCCCGACGAGCAGAGGATGACTTCGTAGCCCTGCGAGGTCAGCAGCGCCATATCTTCCATAAGTCTTTGTAGAAATGCCCAACGTGGAACAAGTCTATTTTGATCAGTTAAAAGGCTGGACCCAACTTTAATAACAATACGCTTAGATTTTTTCACAACTTGCTCATTTATTTTAGTACGGCGATACAAGAGCATCGCTAAATTTCGTATCAATGACATATAAAATGCCATCACGTTTGACATAGCAAACCATCTTTGACATAGCGCCCTATATCCACAACATTAACATTTATCAACCCGCGTTCAAATTTGTGCTTCAGTAGATATGGTGTGAGGCATTTTGCAATTGGGCTTCGATGGCGAGACTTGAAGGGAACAGCTTTGCGCATTGCGTTGATCGGACACGGAAAAATGGGTGGCGCGCTGCTGACCCAATGGCGCGCGGTGGCGGCGGAGCGTTTTGCCGGTCACCGGTTTTTCGTGATCGATCCTGCGGTAGAGCCGGGCGACGCGGACGACACCGACCCGGTCACATTCCTGCGCGAGCCGCCGCCAATTGACGGCTCGGTCTTCGATCTGGTGATTGTTGCGGTGAAACCGCAACTGGTTGCCGATGTTCTTCCCGATTACGCCCCCCGGCTGGCCGCCGGTGGCTTTGTCGCCTCGATCGCTGCGGGCTGCTCGATCGCGCGACTGCACGCGCTCAGCGGCGAAGCCCCCATTGTCCGCGTGATGCCCAACCTGCCCTCGGCGATTGGCCAGGGTGTCAGCGGGCTGTGCGCCGATGCAACGGCAAGCCCCGCGCAGCGTGATGCCATTGAGGCCTTGATGGCGGCGGCGGGATCAACCCTGTGGGTGAAGGATGAGGACATGCTCGACCGGCTGACCGCTGTCGCCGGATCGGGCCCGGGCTATGTCTTCGAAATCGCCCGCAGCTATGTCGAGGCAGCCGAGGCGCTGGGCATTGCGCCCGATGACGCCCGGCGGCTGGTGCTCGATACCATGGCGGGCACGGTGGCGATGGCGCGCGCCTCATCCGCCAGCCTTGCGGAGCTGCGCACCAGCGTCACCAGCAAGAACGGCACCACGGCAGCGGGCCTCGATGCCCTGAACGGCGACGGGGTCTTGAGCGCGCGACTTGAGGCAACGCTCAACGCCGCCTATGACCGCGCGGTAGAATTGCGCTGATCGCATCAGCCACCATCAGATTGAGGCCGAAGGGCCGGAGAGTAAATCCATGACCATGATGGAATCCATCGCCACGACCACCGATACGAATGACGCGCGCGACCATGTGCTCGCACTGGGCACAGCGGCGTGCGCTGCTGCGCGGCAGTTGGCGCGCGCGGACACGGACACGAAGAACCGGGCGCTGCGTGCCGCCGCTGAAGCACTGCGCGCAGCCACCCCTGCGCTGATCGCAGCCAACGCCGCTGACATCGCCGAACTGGGCGACAGCAAGCCCGCATCTTTCATTGACCGGCTGCGGCTCGACGAGGGCCGGATCGCTGCCATCGCGCAGGCGCTCGATGACATCGCCGCGCTGCCCGACCCGGTGGGCCGCGAGCTCGCGCAGTTTAAGCGCCCCAACGGGCTCGATATCCGCCGCATCGCGGTGCCCATCGGGGTGATCGCGATGATCTATGAATCGCGGCCAAACGTGGGTGCCGATGCCAGCGCATTGTGCATCAAATCGGGCAACGCGATCATCCTGCGCGGCGGATCTGAAAGCGCGCGCTCGACCAAGGCCATCGTCGGCTGCATGCAGGCGGGCCTCAAGGCCGCAGGCTTGCCGTTAGAGTGCGTGCAGACCGTTGGCACGACAGATCGCGCGGCAGTGACCGAACTGCTGCATGCGACCGAGCACATTGATCTCGCCATTCCGCGCGGCGGGCGCGGGCTGGTCGAACTGGTGCGGCGTGAGGCGCGCGTGCCGACGTTGCTGCACCTCGATGGCAACTGCCACAGCTATGTCCATGCCGAGGCCGACATTGCCCAGGCCGTCGCGATCATCCGCAACGCCAAGCTGCGCCGCACCGGGGTGTGCGGGGCGATGGAGACGTTGCTGATCGACCGTGCCTGGCCGCACAGCGAAGCGCTGATTGCGGCGTTGGAGGCGGCGGGCTGCGAAATCCGACGTGAAACGGATTTCGGAATCGAGTTTCTCGATGCAACCGCGGCGGTGGGATTGGTCGATGGCCTCGACGGCGCCCTCGCCCATATCGCTGAACACGGCTCGGGCCATACCGACGCGATCGTGACGGAGGACACCGCAACCGCAGAACGCTTTCTGGCCGAAGCCGACTCGGCGATCG
>NZ_JBGTFM010000478.1:0-1786 GCF_041747255.1 Blastomonas sp.
GGGGAACTCGCGCTGTCGGGCGCGCTGCGCCCGGTGGCGCATGCGGGCCTGCGGCTGCGCGAGGCGGCCAAGCTCGGCTTTGAGCAGGCCTTTGTGCCGTCGAGCGTGTCGGCCGAAGCCGGCGGAATCCGGCTGTCTTCCTATGCGCGGATGGCAAATCTCGTTGACCAACTGCTTGGCCGTAACTAGCTCGCATGGGGGCATTGGCAGGGGTTTGCACTGCCGCGATCGCCGCTGGAAGCTCAATCTATGAATGCATTCGACATCATCGTGCTGACATTGCTGGGTGGCGGCGCGATTCTGGGCTTCAAGAACGGTTTTGTGCAGGCTGCGGTGTCGCTGATCGCCTGGGTGGCGGGCATCTTTGCGCTGCGGTTGTTCCACGCCCCGGTGACGATGCTGTTGAAGGAGCCGGTGGGCAATGACAGCGGCGCGGCGGCGCTGGCGCTGATCGGCATCTACTTTGGCGTATATCTGATCGGCAAGCTGCTCGCCAACGCGCTCGGGCGCAGGACGCGCAAATCTATCCTTGGGCCGATTGACCGGGTGCTTGGCTTTGGCTTTGGCGCGATCAAGGGGTTGATCGCGGCGACGTTGGTCTATCTGCTGTTGACCATGGGCCATGACATCATCTGGCCGGGCGAGGGCCAACCCGAATGGCTGCGCGATGCGCGGACATTTCCCTTGCTCAACGCCAGCGGGACGGCTTTGATCGACCTGTACGATTATCAGCAGCAATATACCGGGAGCCAGGGCGTGAGGGGGCAAGAGACCGACAGGACAGCGCCATGACCGCCCCCGCGCAGCCGCTGTACACGCGCGAGATTCTGGCGCTGGCGGTGTCGCTGGCCGATTGGCCGCTTGGCGAGGCCCTCGCGCATCAGGCAGAGCTGCGGTCGCAAAGCTGCGGGTCGGTGGTGCGCGTCGGCATCGATCTGGATGAGCGCGGGCGCGTGACCAGCTTTGGCGTCAATGCGCGCGCCTGTGCGCTGGGGCAGGCTTCGACCGCGATCCTCGCCGGGAATGTTGTTGGCGCAGACGCGCAGGCGATTGCCACTGCCCGTGACCAGCTGGAGCGGTTTCTGGACGGCGCGCGCGATGATCCTGGCGAATGGCCGGGGATCGAGCATCTGGCGAGCGCGCGGCCATATCCGGCGCGGCACGGATCGATCCTGCTGCCGTGGCGCGCGGCATTGGCGGCGCTGTCATCGCCCGTTACTCAGGCGATCTGACGATGGAGCACGGGGGCGACATCTTTCTTTCCGGCACCATCCTGCTCGCGGCGGCGCTGGGCTTCGTACTGCTGTTTCGGTCGCTGGGGCTTGGCGCGGTGCTGGGTTATCTGGTCGGCGGCATGATCATCGGGCCAGAGGTGCTGGGACTGGTCGATGATCCCGAACTGATCGTCAGCTTTGCCGAAATCGGTATCGTGCTGCTGCTGTTTCTGGTCGGGCTTGAGTTGGCCCCGGCGCGACTGTGGCAGCTCAAGCGCGATATCTTCGGGCTCGGCGCGTCGCAGGTGGTGCTGTGCGGGCTGGTGCTTGCAGCGTTCATCTACTGGGTCACCGGATCAAGCTGGGGCGCGGCGCTCGGCCTTGGCCTGCCGCTGGCGTTGTCATCGACCGCGCAGGTGTTGCCGCTGCTGCAGTCCGAAGGCCGGTTGAACACCCCGACCGGCGAGCGCGCGTTTTCGGTGCTGCTGTTTCAGGACCTGTCGCTTGTGCCGCTGCTGACGATCATCGCGGCGCTGTCGCGCGCGCCGCAGACCGGGCCGCAGACGCCGGGC
>NZ_JBGTFM010000479.1:0-6888 GCF_041747255.1 Blastomonas sp.
TGCCGATCTCGATGCGCTGGCGCGGGTCTGGGGTGATGTGCCGCAGGGGGCCGAGCGGATTGTCGTGCCTGCGGGCGAGACGCTGGCGCGGGCTATCGTGCTGCCGGTGGCGCTGTCGGGCGTGTCGATTGTTGACATTGACGTGACGATTGAAGCAGGCGCGCGGTTTGAACTGCATCTGTTGTGCGCGGACGCCGATTACGGGCGGATGAGCATCAACGTGACGCTGCACGAGGGCGCGCATTTTGAGATGGGCGGGGCGATTCTGGGCAACGCCGACCAGACGCTCGAAATCGTCACCCAGGTCAATCACAACCACCCCAACGCCACCAGCAATCAGGTGGTGCGCAAGGTGCTTGCGGGACATGCGACCGGATCGTTCCTCGGCAAGGTTGCGGTCGCGCGCCACGCACAGGGGACTGACGCGGCGCAGTCGGTAAAGGCGATGTTGCTCGACCGCACCGCGACCGCGAACGCCAAGCCTGAGCTGGAAATCTACGCCGACGATGTGAAATGTGCGCACGGCGCGACGGTGGGCGAACTCGACAAGGGTGCGCTGTTCTACATGGCGGCGCGCGGGATTCCGCCGCAGCTGGCGCGCAAGCTGATGCTGCAGGCGTTCATTGCCGATGCATTTGTCTCGCTGGGCGACGATGCGACGCGCGAGGCGATTGAGGCGCGGGCGCTGGCTGCGCTGGAGGCTTTGGCGTGAGGATCGGCGCAACCCAAACCTTCTCCCTCGATGGGAGAAGGATACTAAGCCTTGCCAAGCGCAGCGAGGCTAGGCGCAGTTGGATGAGGGTGAGTGCGCCATGGCTGGCGGCAGTTTGCCCTCGCCTCCCCCTCTCCCAGCTTCGACTAGGCAGCACGCTGCCAAGTCTGCGCACCCCTCTCCCTCGGGGGGGAGAGGGGTTATGAGCGATCACATGCTGACATCCGCTCACCCTGAGCTTGTCGAAGGGTCTGTGAAGGGGCTTCGACAGGCTCTGCCTGAGCGGGACGGGGTACAATTGCTCAATCACCGCGCGGATTTCCCCGGCCTCGTCACGGCCAATGGCGATCCGTGGCATTATCTCGATACCGCAGCGACCGCGCAAAAGCCGCACGCGGTCATCGACGCCATCGCACGCGCTTATGGCCGCGATTACGCGACCGTGCACCGCGGCGTTTATGCGCGCTCGGCGGATATGACGCGCGCTTATGAGGATGCGCGGCGCAAGGCGGCAGCGTTTATTGGTGGGCGTGAGGATGAGACCGTGTTTACGCGCGGCGCCACTGAAGGCATCAACCTTGTCGCGCACAGCTGGGGTATCACGAACCTGAAGCCCGGCGACCGCATCATGCTGAGCCAGCTCGAGCATCACAGCAACATCGTGCCGTGGCAGCTGGTGGCCGAACGCACCGGCGCCGTTATCGATGTTGCGCCGCTCACCTATGACGGCCAGATCGATCTCGATGTAATGGCCGCGATGCTCACGGCGCGCCACAAGATGGTCGCGCTGGCGCATGTCTCCAACGTGCTGGGCAGCGTGCTCGATGCGCGGCGCGCGGCGGATCTGGCGCACAATGTCGGGGCGCTGCTGCTGCTCGATGGTTGTCAGGCGGTGCCGCGCCTGGCGGTCGATATCGCTGCGCTCGATTGCGATTTCTATGTCTACAGCGCGCACAAGCTCTATGGCCCCACCGGGATCGGCGTGCTGTGGGGGCGGGCTGGTCTGCTGGACGCGATGCCGCCGTGGCAGGGCGGCGGTGCGATGATCGACCGGGTGACCTTTGCGCGCACCACCTACGCCCCGCCGCCGCAGCGGTTTGAGGCAGGCACCCCGCATATCGCGGGCGCGGTCGGGCTTGCTGCGGCGATCGATTATGTCACCGGTATCGGCGTTGAGGCAATCCACGCGCACGAAACTGAACTGGTCGAGGCGGCGCAGGAGGCGCTGGCGGGGATCAATGCACTTACCGTGTTCGGGCCGCGCGCGAGCGCCGGTATTCTGTCGTTTGCACTCGAAGGGGTGCATCCGCACGACATCGGCACCATATTGGATGAAGGCAATGTCGCAATCCGCGCCGGGCATCATTGCGCACAACCGCTGATGGATCATCTGGGTGTGCCCGCTACCGCGCGGGCAAGCTTTGGCGTTTACAACACGCTTGACGATGTCGATGCACTCGTGCGCGGGCTTGACCGGGTGCGCAGGATTTTTGGGTGAGGGCAATGGACGAGACGGGAAAGATCATGGTCGAACAGGTGGATGCGGTAGCAAAACCGCCCAAGGCGCGCGTCGACAGCGCCATCGACACGCCCCAGATGCGCGTCGATCATGCGATCGACACGACCGGCCCGGAAAGCGCGGGCGAACGCTATCGCCGCAAGCGCGATTACCTCGCGGGGTTTCTGGCCGAACAGCCACCCGAGATCGCTGCTGATCAACCCGGAGGCGCGGTGTATGACGCGATCATCGAAACGCTCAAAAGCATTTATGACCCTGAAATCCCGGTCAATATCTATGATCTTGGGCTGATCTACGGGGTCGAGGTGAGCGAGGATGGCCACGCGGTCGTCAGCATGACATTGACCACGCCCAACTGCCCGGTGGCCGAATCGATGCCCGGCGAGATTGAAATGCAGGTGGGGTCTGTTCCCGGCGTCGGCTTTGCCGAAGTCAATCTGGTCTGGGACCCGCCTTGGGACCCCGGCAAGATGAGCGACGAGGCCAAGCTGGAACTGGGGATGTTGTAAACACCTTCTCCCTCGATGGGAGAAGGATACGAAGCCTTGGCGGCGTGAGCCGACTAGGCGCAGTTGGATGAGGGTGAGCGATATTGCGCAGCCGCTGCTGTCACCCTCACCCAGCTTCGACTAATTCGCTGCGCTCATAAGTCTGCGCAGCCCTCTCCCATCGAGGAAGAGGGGTAAATTGAGGACCGAACCGATGACGACCACGACCACCACCCGCGCCCGGCCTGCCGCACTGAACCTGACGCCTTCTGCTGAAGCGCGGATCGCGTATCTGATGGCGCAGGCGCCTGTGGATGCAATTGGCGTCAAGCTGTCCACCCCGCGCCGGGGCTGCTCGGGGCTGGCCTATTCGGTCGATTATGTCACCGAGGAAGTGAAGTTTGACGAGAAGATCGAGACCCCGGGCGGGGTGTTTTACGTCGATGGCGGTTCAGTGCTGTATCTGATCGGATCGACGATGGACTGGGTGGAAGATGATTTCACCGCTGGTTTCGTGTTCAACAATCCCAATGCCAAGGGCAGCTGCGGTTGCGGCGAGAGCTTCACGGTCTGATCGGCGCGCGCGCTCACCGGATCGCGCGATAGGGCACTCCGCCCTTGCCTGCCTGCCGCTGGCGGATGAGGCGGATATAGGTTTCGGCCAAGCCCCGGTTGATGCGGTCCCAGCTGTATTTTTCGCTGCGCCTGACCCCGGCTGCGCCATGCAGCGCGCGCAGCGCCGGGTCGGCGCAATAGGTCTGCAGCGCATCGGCGAACTCGACCGTGGCACCGGGGCGGACCAGATTGCCGGTGACGCCATGTTCGACCAGGCTTTCGCTGCCGGTCGCGCGCGCCGCGACCACCGGCAGGCCGCACGCCATCGCCTCAAGCGTCACATTGCCAAAGGTCTCGGTGATCGACGGGTTGAAAAACACATCCATGCTGGCGACCGCGCGACCAAGGTCGGCCCCGCCCTGAAAGCCTGCGAACACCGCATTGGGCAGCCGCGATTCAAACCAGTCGCGCGCCGGACCCTCGCCTACGATCAGAACCTGATGCGCTATCTGGCGGCGCACCATCCGGTCGATCGAATCCGAAAAGACGTCAAGACCCTTTTCCATCACCAGCCGCCCAAGAAAGCCGATCACCGGCACGTCATTGGCCAACCCCAGCCCGCGCCGCCAGTCTATGTCGCGCGCCTGCGGGCTGAAAATCGTCCTGTCGACCCCGCGCGACCAGATGCCGACGTCATAGCTCATCCGCTGTTCGCGCAGCACCTGCGCCATCGAATCTGATGGCGCGACGATCGCGTCGCACCTGCGGTACAGGCGGCGCAGATAGGCCTCGAGCAATGGCTCAAGAAACGCCATGTTGTAATAACGCGGATAGGTTTCAAACCGCGTGTGAACCGAGGCGATCAGCGCGACATCATGCCGCTTGGCCCAGCGCACTGCGCTGTGCCCGGCGCTGTCGGGGCTGGAAATGTGGACAATATTGGGCGCAAAGGCGTTGAGGTCTTTTTTTACCCGTGGCGGCAGGAACGTGGTGGCGCGATATTCCGGACGCCCGGGAATGGCGAAGGACGGCACGCTGATCAGGTCGCCGGTCGCCTCGAACGCCGGGCTTCCGACGGTGGGCGAGTAGATTCTCACCTGCGCTTTATTGTCGAGCAGCCAGCCGACGAGCCGGTTCAGCGCCTGATTCGCCCCGTCACGCACATAATTGTAGTTGCCGCTGAACAGCGCAATACGAAGGTCTGAAATCTGCATGGTGGCGGCGGTTTAGGCGGTCACCATCCAAATAGCTATGGCGTTTACGCCCAAACAGACATGGCGTTTACGCCCAAACAAGCATGCCGTTAATCGACGGCGAGCACCGGGTCAGCCGGCGGCAGCAGCCGGATGCGCGTTACCCGTCGTTCGTCGCCATCGATGATTTCCAGTTGCCAGCCGCTTTCATGCGCGAGCACCCGCCCAGTTTCGGGGACTTCGCCCGCCAGAATGAATGCCAGCCCGCCCAACGTATCGACATCTTCCTCCACCTCGCCAAAGGCGGTGTCGATCAGCTTGGCGACATCGTCCAGTTCGGCGCGGGCATCGGCATCCCAGCTGCCATCTGCTCCCTGCACCAGCAAGGATTCGGGCGCATCGTCGTGCTCGTCCTCGATATCGCCGACGATCTCCTCAACCAGATCCTCGATGGTCACCAACCCTTCGGTGCCCGAATATTCATCGATCACGATCGCCAGATGGGTGCGTGTCTGGCGCATTTCGGCGAGCAGATCGAGCACGCCCATGGTTTCCGGCACAAAACGCGGCTGGCGAATCAGATTATCCCACATTTCGGGGCGCGGGCCATCCTGCGCGATGATGGTGAACACGTCCTTGATGTGGACCATGCCGACGATGTGGTCGAGCGATCCATCATACACCGGCACCCGGCTGTGGCCGTGCTCGGCAAAAATCTGCACCAGCGCATCGAAGCTCGCCTGCCTGTCGATGGCGATGATATCGCTGCGCGGCACCGCCACGTCATCAACATCATGTTCGCTGAAATGCAGCAGGTTGCGCAGCATCTCGCGCTCGACACGCGACAGGTCGCCGTTCGAGCCCTTGCCGTCGGCGTCATCGTCATCCTCGTGCTCGTCGATTGCCTCTTCGAGTTGGGCACGCAGCGACTGGTCGTGATTGTCTCCGAACAGCAGGGCCTTCAGACCCCGCCAAATTCGTCCTGTTCCCTCATCACTTGCGGCAGATTTACTGCCGCTCATACTGTCTGCGTCTGCCATGACTGGCTGTATCTTAACCTC
This sequence comes from Blastomonas sp., assembly GCF_041747255.1. Classification (GTDB taxonomy): domain Bacteria; phylum Pseudomonadota; class Alphaproteobacteria; order Sphingomonadales; family Sphingomonadaceae; genus Blastomonas. The sequence continues at coordinate 5,529 of NZ_JBGTFM010000479.1, forward strand.
GCGCTGTCGTTGAATGCCCAATTACCGTCTAATATGGATTGTCGATGCCCAGCTTGGCAAGCGCTTTCACCTCAAGCGCTTCCATATGTTCGGCCTCGGCATCGTTGCCATGGTCATAGCCGACCAGATGCAGCGTGCCGTGGATGGTCAGATGCACCGCGTGATCAGCAAGGGCAATGCTCTTGTCCGCCGCCTCGCGCGCGCAGGTCTCATACGCCAGCATGATGTCGCCGAGCAACACCTCGCCCCCCCCGTTCTTGGCATCGGTGTTGGCCAGCGCGGGCAATAGATCGAGATCGACCATCGGAAACGACAGCACATTGGTGGGCTGGTCCTTGTCCCGGTAATCGCGGTTGAGCGCCTGCACCTCGGCATCGCTGCCCAGATGGACGCTGACCGAGACGGCGAACGGCGCGGTGACCAGGCTGCCCTGCGGGCTGACGCCAAGCGCGGCGGTGACTGCGTTGGAGACCAGCGCCTGCCAATCGGTATCCGCCGGCCATTCGGAGGCGGTCGAAACTTCGGTGTCGATCATGGGGATGATGTCATGCGCATTAAGCTTTTAAGCGCACAGTGGAGAGATTGGGAGACAAAGCAGGGCGAATGCCCGCAGCCCTCAAGCATCCTTGCCCTCATAGGCCTCGACGATCCGCCCGACGATCGGGTGGCGGACGACGTCGGCGGCGGTGAAGCGGACGGTGCCCATGCCCTGCACGCCTTCCAGCCGGCCCACCGCATCGGCCAGGCCCGACGCGCCGACGCCACCGGGCAGATCGACCTGTTTGGGGTCTCCGCAGATCACCATCCGGCTGTTCATGCCGAAGCGGGTAAGGAACATTTTCATCTGCGCAGGCGTGGTGTTCTGCGCTTCATCGAGGATGATGAAGCTGTCCGCCAGCGTTCGCCCGCGCATGAAGGCCAAAGGCGCGATCTCGATCTCGCCGCTGGCAATGCGCCGTTCGACCTGTTCGGCGGGCAAGGTATCGTAGAGCGCATCGTAAAGCGGGCGCAGATACGGATCGACCTTTTCTTTCATGTCGCCGGGCAGAAAGCCCAGCCGTTCGCCGGCTTCCACCGCCGGGCGCGACAGGATCAACCGCTGGACAGAACCGGTGATCAGCTGGCTCACCGCCTGCGCCACCGCCAGATAGGTCTTGCCGGTACCCGCTGGGCCCAGCGCGAAGATGATGTCATCGCGGGCGAGCGCATGCATATAGATCGTCTGCGTCTGCGAACGCGGCACGATGGTCTTCTTGCGGGTGCGGATCATGACGGCGGGCAGCTCTGCCACATCGTGCTGGACGATGCCTTCCAGCGTGGGTTCGGCCGACATGCTGATCAGCGCCTCCAGCGCGCCTTC
>NZ_JBGTFM010000480.1:0-7360 GCF_041747255.1 Blastomonas sp.
AAGTCGTTGAAATCGTGCCCCGGCGTGATCTTCACCGCGCCTGAGCCCAGCTCCGGGTCGGCATGGTCGTCGGCGATAACCGGAATGCGCCGTCCGGTGATCGGCAGCAGCACAGACTTGCCGATCACGCTGGCATAACGCGGGTCGCCGGCGTTCACCGCGACCGCCATATCGGCGAGCATCGTTTCGGGCCGCGTCGTCGCCACGACGATATGGTCCGCGCCGTTCTCCAGCGTCGCGCCGTCGGCGAGCGGATAGCGGAAATGCCAGAAGCTGCCCTGCACCTCGCGCGTCTCCACCTCAAGGTCGCTGATCGCGGTCTTGAGCTTCGGGTCCCAGTTGACGAGCCGCTTGTCGCGGTAGATCAGGCCCTGATTATAGAGGTCAACAAAGGTCTTGAGCACCGCCTTGCTGAAATGCGGGTCCATGGTGAACTGCTCGCGTGACCAGTCCATCGAACAGCCCAGACGGCGCAGCTGGCGGGTGATCTGGCCGCCGCTTTCCGCCTTCCAGTTCCACACTTTGGTGACGAAATCCTCACGGCTGTAGTTGGTGCGCTTGTCGCCCGCCGCCTCAAGCTGGCGCTCGACCACCATCTGCGTGGCGATCCCCGCATGGTCGGTGCCGACCACCCACAAGGCGTCCTTGCCGCGCAGCCGCTCGTAGCGGACCATCACGTCCTGCAGCGTGTTGTCAAGCGCGTGGCCGATATGAAGGCTGCCTGTGACATTGGGCGGCGGGTTGACGATGGTGAAGGGCGCGGCATCGGGCCGCGCGGGGCGGAACGCGCCGGTTCCCTCCCAATGCGCATACCAGCGCGCCTCTATGGCGGCGGGATCAAAGGTCTTGGGAAGCTCGGTTTTGCTGTCGGTCATGGGGCAAGCCATTAGCGATAAAACAGCATTTAATCCAAGCGTTGAGTTCGCACTAAATATGAACCGGCTGAATGTCGACGTGAGCAAGCGCTTTCGTTAGATCTGGCGGCAGAGCGGCAAATCGCAGCAGCGCATCTCCCGACTTTGCAGCTATAATGGTGGGCTCTGCAGCGGAGTTGTTGAAGATATAGAGGTCATCCAGTTTGTGATAGAATGCAGCCAACTGTTCAAACGAGCGCTGGCGGCGCGCTGCGATCTTTTCACGCGGAACGTCATGACCGCCCGACCGGACGCGGATCGCCACCCGGTCATATTGCAGTTCGACCGTGTCGAGCACGACATACAGCATACGCACGATGAAACCCTGAGCGTGGGCAAGATCAACCAGCCTCAGATATTTCGGAGATGATAGCACGGTCTCCACCCCGATGGTCTGATAGGTGTTGATCGACGCTTCCAACCATGCCTCGATCCGCTGAACCGCTGACAGGTTGGCCTCTTGCATGCCCGACTGCTCGTGGTCGATGATCTTTGCCGTCAGCAGATCAGGGTTGATGATCCAGACCGAGCCGCCCCAGCCTTCGATATCGGTTCGGTTGTAAAGCGAGCTTTTGCCGCTGCCATTAGGCCCTGCGACGATCCACAGGACAGGACGTTCAGGCTTTCGAGGCGTCTTCACTGGCGCGGGCCTGAGCTTTCTGGTCGGCCTTGATCCGCCGGACATTCGAGCGGAATGCCGCGAGCAGATCGTAGGGCAGACTCGGGCTTTCGGCCTGGACAACCTTCATGCGAATCTTGCTGCCATCAGGTGCGGTCACGATCTTGGTCGCAAGATCGCTGGGGCGGACTTTGGGCGGTTGGCTGGCCATGATGACCTCCTTGGCCATAAACATAGATGCTACGACCACGAAAGCAAAGCCGATCAGCCGTTGCGGCCGGTGATCCTGCCGATTTCCTTGGCCACCAGGGCCTCGACCATGTCCGGCAGGTTGCGGTCGAGCCATTCGGCGAGCATCGGGCGCAGCATGTCGCGGACCATGGCTTCCAAAGAGGTTTCGCCCGAGCGCACGATCTGCGGCGCGACGCCCGGTTCGGTCAGCGTCGCCAGCACGGCAAGCGATTCGCGCATCGATTGCGCGCCGCCTACGCTGATCAGCGGTTCGTCATCAGGCGATTCGGGGTCAGGCTGTTCGAGTGGATCGGTGAGTTCGAGTACATCGTCGGCCTGCCGGTGCTCACGGGCACGCGCGCCGCGTGAGGGCGCCCGGCGGGGCGCGCGGCCATCTTCGGCGATCACCTTCTTGATCGACGCGAGAATCTCTTCCAGGCTTGGCTCGCCGATTTCACGTGTCATGATATGCAGCACCCCGTTTGCCGACCAACCAGCGCGTTTAGTTGGCGGGCGGGCCTATTAGTGCGGCATCTTGCGCGGGCGTGTCAACGGTGCGTGTCGATTGGGCAGTCGGGTCCTCGTCCGATGCCCAGTCGTTAATCTTGCGGCGGACGCGGTCATAGTTGACGCTGGGATCATATAATATGCCGCCATCGAGCCCCAGATCGCGTGCCTCGGCCTTGCCCATCGCCGCCAGCAATGTGAAGCCCGCGACATAGGCATTGCGCCGTGCGGTCACCAGCTGCACCTGCGCGTTGAGCAGTTCGCGCTCGGCATCAAGAATGTCGAGCACGGTGCGGTTGCCGACGCTGTTCTCGGCGCGCACGCCCTCAAGCGCCAGCGCGTTCGAATCGACCGCAACCTGCGAGGCGGCGATCACCTGCATCGCGGCGCGATAGCTGGCGAAGGCACCGCGCGTCTGGGCGATGACATCGCGCTCGGTGGCGATTTCCTGCTCCATCGCCTGGCCCGACAACGCCTGCGCGCGGCGGATCTGCGCGCCGGGGCGGCCACCCTGATAGACCGGCACGGTGAGCTGCACCCCGCCCGCAGCGCTCGACTGCTGCTGGATAAAATTTGCGTTGATCAGTGAACTGCCCAGTGTGCCGAGGAAATTCTGGTAATTGCCCTGGGTAAACAGGGCGACCTGTGGCAGCCGGGCACCGCGCGCGGCCTTGACATCAAACTTTGATGCCTCGACCCGCTCGCGCGCGGCGATTACATCGGGGTTGTCGTCAAGCGCGGTATCGACGGCGGATTCGGGGCCATCGGGCAGGTTGGGCAAAGGCGGCGGCGGCTCAAGCTGGCCAGGCGCGTTGCCAACCAGCTGGATATAGATTTCCTTGCTGCGGATCAAATTGGCCTCGGCGGTCTGCAGGTCGCTTTGCGCGATCGCCAGCCGCGCATCGGACTGCGCGACATCGGTGCGCGTCAGGTCGCCGATCTCAAACCGGTCAGACGATGCCTGCAGGTTGGTTTCGAGCGCGCCGACATTCTGCAACCGCAGGCTTACGATGGCCTCATCACGCATGACGTCCATATAGGCCGCGACGACATTGCTGAACACAGCTGCCTCGGTGCCGCGCAGATCGGCCTGGCCTGCGCCGACCCGGGTCTTGGCTGCCTTGATGCCGTTGCGCACGCTGCCGCCTGAATAGACCGGTACCGTCAGGTTGATGCTGCCATTAAGCGAACGCTCCGGTGCGGTGAAGGCGTTGGCGGGGTTCAGAAAATTCTCGGTATACTGCGCCTGCACCTGCGAGCTGGGCCGACCGTCGGCGAGCGAGATCGGCACGCCTTCATCGGTCGCGCGCTGCGCCGCGCGCGCTGCATTGAGCGTCGGGTTCTGCTGATAGGCGGTGATCAGCGCCTCGCGCAGCGTTTCAGCCTGCGCGGACGCCGCGCCAAAGGCCACCAGTGCGCCGCAACCGGCGAGCAATAGGCACGTTTTCATCAAACCCGTTCTCATGCGTGCATGACCGTTACAGATCAGCCAGTGGTATTAAAAGCTGTAGCCTTTTGGCCGTGCAAAGGCCGCAAGCGGAGCAATATCGGTATCGGCAAAGGGCAGCAGCGCAAATGCGGTCGCGCTCTTGCGCCCCATCGCCAGCCGGGTAACGCCGTTGTCATTCACCCCGGTGATCAGCCGCCCGCCATCAGCCAACTGATCGATCAGCGCGGGCGGCACGGCATCAACCGCGCCATCGATGATGATCAGATCATAAGGTGCAGCATTGGCGTGCCCCCCGGTCAGAGGTGATTCGATCAGCGCGACATTGGCGATACCGCCAAGCGCGGTGCGGGCATGATCGACCAGCAGCCGATTGTCTTCGACCGCCGTCACCGATGCGACCACACCGCCGAGCAGCGCGGCGACATAACCGGTGCCGGCGCCGACAAGCAACACCTTGTCATCGCTGCGCAATTCGGCGCGGGTGAGCATCAGCCCGGTTGACAGCGCGGGGTTCAGCACCCGGCCATCGCCCAGCGGCACGCTGCGGTCGATATAGGCGAGCGGCGCCTGCGCCTGCGGCACGAACGCCTCACGCTGCGTCACCGCCATCGCCGCGATCACGACAGGGTCGCTCACCGCGCTCGGGCGCAGCTGGCTTTCGATCATGCGCCGCCGCGCGGCAGCGAAATCTGGCGGGGAAAGAGTTGTCGTTGCGGTCATCGCTCGTGCCCTAGAACATGCCAACAGCAATGCAAGCCAGATTGGCCGCCCGCCACGGGTCTGCATAACCTGCCAGTTGCAATTTGCAATCGGCTTGTGCTAGAGCGTTATGCCACGGCTGTGTTATGATGACAATACAGCTTTTAACGTCACAATGACCCGATCTCGCGCGGGGGCCTCAAGGATATTGCTGGCGGGCGTGGAGGACAGCGAGGATGCGGACGATTCCGGGCTCGACGCGATAGATGAGCAGATAATTGGGATGCACGACCGCCTCGCGCGTGCCGGGCGCCCGACCAGGCCGGTGCATTTCGGGAAAATCTTTCAGTTGTTGCGCGTGCCGATCAAACAATGCCACCATCCGCTCGGCAGCCGCCGGGTTGCGATCTGCTATATACGCGATGATATCGTCGTGATCGCGCGACGCGTCATCGGTCCAGATCAGCTGCACGCTGCTTTGCCTTTTCAATAATCGCTGCAGCGCGTGCCATCACCTCTTCGTGCGGAATGCACGGCTCGGTCGATGCCAGCGCCTTGGCAACCTTGGCGCGCACCCATGCATCATGCGCGGCTTCTTCCTCGGATGAGGCGAATTCGGATTCGATGGGAGAGTATTTGACCATGAATTATTCTAACACATCGGCGGCGGGCCGCAAGATCGTCAGCTTGGCCTTGCCGACGATGCGTTCGGCCTCAACCGTAAAGCCGGAGACGGCGACAGTCTCGCGGCTGCCGGTCTCCACGCTGATCCAGCACGACGGGCTGAACCAGCCGAGCCACCCGAGCTTGTCGAGCGCCACGCTGCCCGCGCCGCTGCCATAAGGCGGGTCCATCATCACGACATCAAACGGCTTGAGCGCGGGGCCGAGCGCGAGCGCCGAACTTGAACGCACTTCGGTGCGGGCGCCGGCATCGAGCAGCGCGATGTTGGCGCGCAGCACATCGATGGCGGGGCGGTCGTGCTCCACAAAGGTGCAGCGCTCAGCGCCGCGCGATAGCGCCTCAAGCCCGAGCGCGCCTGATCCTGCAAACAGATCAAGCACCGACAGCTCATCGAACGATCCCAGGCGGCTGGTGACCATCGAAAACAGCGTTTCGCGCACCCGGTCGGCGGTGGGCCGGGTGGTGTCACCTGCGGGCGTCCTGATCTTGCGGCCCCGCCACTGGCCCGCGATGATGCGCAGCATGTTAAACCTTCTCCCCTGTGGGGGGGAAGGATACGCAGCCTTGCCGAGCGCAAGCGAGGCTAGGCGCAGTTGGATGAGGGGCAGGGGCGCTGTCGTTGTTTTGCAGCCGCGTCACCCTCTCCCAGCTTCGTCTTGGCTCCTGCGTCGCCAAGACTGCGCAACCCTCTCCCGTCGAGGGAGAGGGGGATATTGCCCCCCTCATGCCAAACCGTTCCTGAACACCAGCAGATCGTGCTTGCGCACCTCCTCGACCGCGCCGGGTTCCAGCCCGTCGAGCAAAAACGGTCCATAGCGGGTGCGGATCAGGCGTGAAACCTTGAGGCCGAAATGTTCGAGCACGCGGCGCACCTCGCGGTTCTTGCCCTCGGCCAGCGTCATCTCGATCCAGCCATTGCGCCCGGTGCGGCGTTCAAGGTTGGCGTCGATCTTGCCATAGCGCACGCCTTCGATGGTGATGCCGTGGATCAGTTCTTCCAGCTGCGTCTGGCTCACCTCGCCAAAGGCGCGGGCGCGATAGGTGCGTTCGACCCCGGTGCTGGGCAGCTCCATCTGGCGCTTGAGTTCGCCGTCGTTGGTCATCAGCAGCAGCCCTTCGGTGTTGAGATCGAGCCGCCCGATAGGCATCATCCGGGGCGCTTCGGGCGCGACCTTGGCAAGATGATCGTAGATCGTAGCGCGGCCGGTGAAGTCGCGCGCCGCCGTCAGCAGCCCGGCGGGCTTGTGGAAGCGCCACAGCTTGGCGGGTGCTGGTTCCTTGACCTGCCTGCCATCGACGGTGATGCCGTTGAGGCTGGTGAGCACGGTCGCAGGCGTGGTGATCACCGTGCCATCGCGCGCGACGCGGCCTTCGGCGATCATCCGCTCGATCTCGCGGCGCGAGGCGATGCCTGCGCGGGCAAGCAGCTTGGCGATGCGCTGGCCTTCGCCCAGCGCGGATGGTGCGCGCTCGGAAGGGCTGTCATTCAGTGGATCGAATTTTGGTTTTCGCGGTGGCATGCGCGGTGCTATAGCCATAAGGTTGGCCAACGGGAACGCAAGATTTCACCCTGCGTAGTTCCGCGAGTGGTCCGTGTTATCCAGAAAGACCGTCATGCTGTTTCCGCGTTTTCAACGGGCGATTGAGTCGATCCTGATCGTCGAGGATGAGCCCTTGGTGGCGTTTGACAACGAACTGCGGGTCATGGATGCGGGCTATCACGTTGTCGCAACCATCGACAACGAGACCGATGCCATCGCAATCCTGCAAACCGAGCCGATCCAGCTGGTGCTGGCGGACGTCAACCTGTCAGGCGGGGGCAGCGGTGTTGAGGTTGCCAAGGTGGCGAGCGGGATGGACATTCCGGTGCTGTTCGTCACCGGCGCATGCCCGGGCGATGCGCGCCAATATGCCATCGGCTGCCTGATCAAACCCTATAGCGCCGTCGAACTGGTCAAGGCGATCCGCGCGGTTGATCAGCTGATCCGGGGCGAAAAGCCCCGTGCGATGCCCAAGTCGCTCAACCTGTATTCTGAGGTCTGACGGGCAAGGGTAACCGTTCAGCGTGAGCCGACGAACAAGGTCATTCATCCTGACCTTCGGAACACCCCATCTCATGCAGAAAATCTGGATACCCCTGCTCGCCATCGCCGCCATCACCGGTGTCGCAGTGGCTGCGAGCAAGCCCGGCGCCAGCGCTTCGGCCAACGCCCCGGCTACATCTCCGACGAAGGCGCGCGCGCCAGCTGCGCGGCT
>NZ_JBGTFM010000481.1:0-6040 GCF_041747255.1 Blastomonas sp.
GTGGTGGGCGTCAATGCCGCCTCGACGGCGCGTCGGGGCCGGGTGCTGACCACTGATCCGTCGGCGATCATGCGGCTGGTCGCGGCGAGCGGCGCGGTTGATGAGCAGGGCGCGGTGGTTGCCTTGCCCAGCCCTCAGGCAGCGGAGCGGCTGTTTCTTGAGCTGCTGGATTTGGGCATCATTCGGCAGGTCTATTGCGATGTGCGTTAGCTGCCAGTAAGGCCGCCGACAGCAAAGCAACGGCAGCCCACCCAACCAACGGATCGCCCATGACTGACAACCCCTCCGCTACCCCTGAAGACCTGCCAGCAGACGCAGATGATGCGACGTCCGCAAATGACGTGCCGCCTGACCGGCTCGCGATCAACCCGCGCAGCGACTATTTTGACAGTGCCCTGCTCGAACGCGGCATCGGCATCCGCTTCAAGGGTGTCGAGAAAAACAATGTCGAGGAATATTGCATTTCCGAAGGCTGGATCCGCGTGCAGGCGGGCAAAACGATGGACCGCAAGGGCCAGCCGCTGACGCTGAAGCTGAGCGGGGTGGTTGAGGCCTGGTATAAGGACCTTGGTGACAACCCGCCGGTTGCCAGCGCAGGCTGATCGGCTTTAGCCCCCGAACTTGCCGATCAACTCGTCAATCGGGTCGGCAGGCGGCAGCGGCTGAATTTTCAGCGGCGCAGGCGCGGCATGCGCGGATTGCTGGCGTTGCTTCGCCAGCCGCTTTTGCTGCCGGGCAAACAACTTCTGCTGCTTCCTGAGCGCCTTTTCCGCCCGGCGCTGCGCTTTGCGGTCAGCCTTGCTGGGCTGGATTGCAATCGTTTGCGATGATGCGCTCGCCAGCTGGATACGGGGCTGCGGCGCGTTTTGCGGTGCCTTTCCGGCCGGATAAATGAAGCCATGTATCGGATAATGCGTCGTGCCAAGGTCGCCAATTGGTGCATACCATACGCGCACCTCGCTCCAGTCATTGCCGGGTGATACATCCACTGCCAGCACGTTGCGTTCGATCTGCCCCTTGCGTCCGTTGACCGGTGACCAGTTGGCGTGATCGAGCAGCACGCGCCGCGAATCAAGCACCGTACTGACCGATGCGACATGGCCGAGCTGCATCGAACGGTGGGGCTTGAACGCCATGACCGCGCCGGGTGTGGGACGGTTGCCGCGCTCGTAGCGGCCTGCCGCCTGATGCCACCAGCTGTGCGCGTCACCGTAAATCTGGATGCCGCTGATATCGCGGGCATAGGGCACGCATTGCAGCGATGCGCCTTGTCCGAGCGCCGGGGTCACCGCCGTGCCTGCCAGCACGAGCGCGAGGATCAAAGGACGGGGGATGGCCGGGCGGAGAAGCATCGCGACGGTTTTCAGGCAAAATGGTTCATATCGGTTTAACGACACATGCGCTTGACAGGTCGTCATCATTTCTATAATTATTGAACTATGGAAATGATCACGACCGGGTCGGTAAAAGGCGTGCCCGCTTCCCCGCTGGATGACCTGCGCAGTCCGGCGGTGCTGGGCGCGCTTGCGGCACTGGCGCAGGAACACCGGCTGGCGGCGTTCCGGCTGCTGGTGGAGGCGGGGCCGGACGGCGTCTCGGCAGGTGATCTGGCCGACCGGCTGGCAGTGCCACGCTCGTCGCTGTCGTTTCACTTGAGCCAGTTGATGGCCGCCGGGCTGATCATCCAGCGGCGCGAAAGCCGCTCGCTGATCTATTCGGCGGACTATGCAGCGATGGGAGATCTCATTGCCTTTCTCACCGAAAATTGCTGCCGCAGTGGCGGCTGCTGATCCAAGCAGGAGACGTAAGATGAAACGGATACACGTACACGCCAAGACCGACGATCTGGCCGGATCGATTGCCTTTTATTCAGCGATGTTCGGCGCAGCGCCGACCGTCACCAAGACCGATTACGCCAAATGGCAGCTCGATGATCCGCGCATCAACTTCGCGATCTCGCTGGTCGGGTGCGGCGGTGCGGCGGGCATTGAGCATCTTGGCATCCAGGCCGAAACGCCGCAGGAACTGGCCGATGTCTACACCAACCTTGCCAATGCCGATCAGCCGGTGCTGGAAGAAGGCAAGACCACCTGCTGCTATGCAAAGTCTGAAAAGAGTTGGGTGAAAGACCCGAATGGCATCGTGTGGGAAGCGTTCTTCACCGATGGCGAAGCAACGGTCTATGGCGACCCCGGCCCGGTCGCCAAGGGCGCGCTCAGCGCCCCGGAAACCACCTGCTGCCCGGTGGTGTAAGCCATGACCAGCATCCTGTTTTTGTGCACCGGCAATTCGGCGCGCTCGATCCTCGCCGAGGCGCTGGCCAACCATCTGGGGGAAGGGCGGCTGACGACGTATTCCGCAGGCAGCTTTCCCAAGGGCGCGCCGCACCCCATGGCGCTGGCGGTGCTCGCTGACCACGCCATCACCGGCGAATTCAGCTCAAAAAGCTGGGATGTCTTCGCCGCCGCCGGTGCGCCGCCGATCGATATCGTGATCACCGTGTGCGACAATGCAGCAGGCGAGGTTTGCCCGATCTTCCCCGGTCGCGCGGTCAAGGCGCACTGGGGCATTGCCGATCCGGCAGCGGTGGAGGGTGCTGGCCAGCGTGCTGCGTTTGAGCAGGCCTTTGCCGAAATGCAGGCGCGCATCACGGCGCTGCTCGAGATGGATCTGTCTGACCCGGCCGCGCCGCATGTGCGTGCGGCGCTCAACGACATCGGTCATATGCCGGGCGCGACCCGGCGTCGTTAGGCGCAAAACAACGCCGCGCTGCACTTCCTTCATCGATTTCTTACCAATCGGGGTTAAGGGTGTCGCAAGATGTCGACAAGGACGCCACCGATTGATGCATGTCCGCCCAGCGCGGTCAGCCATGGAACGGGCCTTGCCGGGCTCGCCGGGTTGGTCGTATGGGTCGTCATCGCGCGCCACTATCAGTTCAGCGGGCCGAATGCGGCGCTCGCCTGCTGCGTGGCGACCGGGCTGCCGATGGTGCTGTGGTCGCTGCTGGTCGACAAGGTGCATCGCCGCGACAGCACCGGTATCGACTGGGCACAGCCGCGCGCCACCAAGGATGTTCTCGACGCCAGCCTGATCAAGCTCACCGGGCTGTGGATGACCTGGGGCGGGATCGCCGCGATTTATGCGGTCGCGCGTTGGTACTGGACCGGCAACTACCAGTTTTCGATGACCGTGTTCATTTATGCCGCGCCGTTCCTGTTTTTCCTGTCTATCCCCTATGTCATCTGGCTGGACCGCTATCTGAAGGACCCGCATGACGGTGCCTGGCACCTTGGCGCGATGATCTCGGGCCAGCCGGGCTGGGACTGGATTCAGATCCAGCACCACTTGCGCGCTTGGGCGGTGAAGGGCTTTTTCCTCGCCTTCATGCTGTCCATCGTGCCGGGCGGCTATGCCGACATCGTCAACCTCAACATCGCCGAGGTGATCACCAACCCGGTATGGATCGTCCACTGGCTGATCATCGCCATGTTTCTGGTCGATGTGCAGTTTGCGACTGTCGGCTATGTTCTGACGCTAAAGCCGCTCGATGCGCATATCCGCACTGCCAATCCCTATATGTCGGGCTGGGTTGCGGCGTTGATCTGCTATCCGCCGTTCATCCTGATGGGCGACAATGGCCCGCTCAACTATCACATCAACACCGCCGACTGGGCGCACTGGTTTGCGGGCAATATGCCGCTGCTGATCGTGTGGGGTGCGTGGCTGGTGGTGTTGACCGCTGTTTACGCCTGGGCGACGGTCGCCTTTGGCATCCGCTTTTCCAACCTGACGCATCGCGGCATCCTGACGCATGGGCCGTATCGCTGGACCAAACATCCGGCCTATCTGTCGAAGAACCTCTACTGGTGGTTTGCGACCATGCCGTTTCTGGTCACCAGCGGGTCATGGGCAGATGGCGCGCGCAATTTCGTGCTGCTGGCGGCGGTGTCAGGCGTCTATTACTGGCGCGCGAAGACCGAGGAAAAGCATCTGATGGCCGACCCCGATTATGTCGCCTATGCCGCGTGGATGGATCGCCACGGGCCAGTCCCCCGGCTGGTCGGCCGCATGACCGGCAAGCATCCACCTGCCGACTCACTGCCTCAGCCAGCAGAATAGCCGCGCGGGCGTGTTGCGAATCATTTCGCGACGAGCCGTGCTCCGCCAGCGCCGGAGCGCATGGCTGCTGTGATAGTGCTCAAATGCCTGACGCGATGCGCGCGTAAAAGCCGATGTTGCGGAAACAAAACAATCTGGTCGCCCGCGTTGTCTCAATTCAGCAGGGAGAATCTTTATGGACCAGATTATCGCATCGCGTCGTTCAATGCTCGGCACGGTTGGGGGCACGATGTTGTCCGCCGCCGCCATCGGTGTGCTTGGCGGTGTCAGCACCAGCGCCTTTGCGCAGGGCAAGAAGAAAAGCGCCAGCAAGGGCGATGTCGACATCCTCAATGTCGCGCTCGGGCTCGAGCACGAAGCGATCGCGGCATATTCGATCGGCGCAGGCAGCGGCCTGCTGGCAAAGCCGGTGCTGGATGCTGCCGTGCTCTTTCAGGGGCACCACAAGGGCCATCGCGACGCGCTGATCAAGGCGATCACCGACATGGGCGGCAAGCCGGTCATGGCGAAAACCGATGCAGAATATGCGAAGGAACTTAATGTCGCTGCAACCGTCAAGACCCAGACCGATGTGCTGAAACTGGCGCAGAGGCTGGAGAAGGGCGCGGCCAATGCTTACATCGGGGTCATTCCATCGTTCAGCAACAATGACCTCAGGCAGATATCGGCGCGGCTGGCAGCTGACGAGGCGACACACTGGGCAACACTCAGCTTTGTTCTGGGTGAATCACCGCCCGCCGCACCGCTTATTTTCGGTTGATTTAAAACGACTTTTCCGTATCGGGGCGGACTGCTATGCGGCCCGTCCCGACCGGGAACGGAGCACTGCGCAATGATGCGATCAAGGAATGCCTGGCTGACAACGGCGTTTGTGCTGGTTGCGATCATTGCCCTTGGCACCAGCGCGATTGTGATGACGGCTGCGCGTGCGACGGAGGTGAAAATGCCCTCCGGAGATGCCACCCGCGGCGCAGCGATTTATGAATCGAACTGCATCGGCTGCCATTCGCTCGACAGCAACCGGGTCGGCCCGGCGCATCGCGGCGTGTTTGGTCGCAAGGCGGGCAGCGCGCCCGGCTTTGCCTATTCGACCGGGCTGAAAAAGGCGAAATTTGCCTGGGATGCGGCGAGGCTCGATGCCTGGCTCACCAACCCGCAAGCCTATGTGAAAGGCGCCAAGATGGGCTTTCGCCTGTCAGACGCACAGCGCCGCGCCGATGTGATTGCATATCTGAAGCGGGAAAGCGGCAAGTAGGTCAGCCTGCCTTCAGAATTGCATCTCGTTATAGATGCGCGAGATGTCCCCGCTCCATGGCCCATGATAAAGCGCCAGCAGGTCTTCGGCTGGCGTCCGACGCTTGGCGACGACATCGCGCAGCGGCTCAAGAAACCCGGTTTCATTGTCGCCGCTGGTGTTGAGCCGCGCGCGCGACGCAAGACCGGACGATGCGATGCTCAGCGCCTCACCGGCAATGTCGATCAGCGTCTTGCCGCCTGCGATGGGCGCGTTGAGCCCGAGCTTTGGCACGCTGTCGCGCAGAGTCTGGCGTTCTTCGATGGTCCAGTGCTTGACAAGGTCCCATGCCGCATCGAGCGCGCCCTGATCATAGAGCAGACCGACCCACAGCGCGGGCAGGGCGCAGATCTTGCTCCACGGCCCGCCATCAGCGCCGCGCATTTCGAGGAAACTTTTCAGCCGCACTTCAGGGAAGGCGGTGGAGAGGTGGTCTGTCCAGTCGCTCATCGTCGGCAGTTCGCCGGGCAGCGCAGGCAGCGTGCCGTTCATGAAGTCGCGGAAGCTCTGGCCCGCCGCATCAATGTAGCGGCCATCGCGGAACACGAAATACATCGGCACGTCGAGCATGTATTCGACATAGCGCTCGTAGCCAAAGCCATCTTCGAACACGAACGGCAGCAT
>NZ_JBGTFM010000482.1:0-4043 GCF_041747255.1 Blastomonas sp.
CGGCATGCCGCTGGTTCCCGGATCGGACGGCGCGATCAAGGACGTCAGCGAGGCCAAGATCATCGCCTCCAGCATCGGCTATCCAGTGCTGATCAAGGCCGCATCGGGCGGCGGCGGGCGCGGCATGAAGGTCGTGCCATCCGAAGACCAGCTTGAAAGCCTGATGCAGCAGGCGGGCAACGAGGCCAAATCGGCCTTTGGCGACGACACTGTCTATATGGAAAAATATCTGGGCAATCCCCGCCATATCGAATTCCAGATTTTCGGTGACGGCAATGGCAACGCCATCCACCTGGGCGAACGCGACTGTTCGCTGCAGCGACGTCACCAGAAGGTGCTCGAGGAAGCCCCTTCGCCCGTGATCACCCCAGAGGTGCGTAACCGCATGGGCGGCGTGGTTTGCAAGGCGATGGCCGATATGGGCTATCGCGGCGCGGGCACCATCGAGTTTTTGTGGGAAAACGGCGAGTTCTATTTCATCGAAATGAACACCCGGCTGCAGGTCGAACATCCCGTGACCGAGGCGATCACCGGGGTCGATCTGGTGCGCGAACAGATCCGCATTGCCGAAGGCCATCCGCTGTCGGTCAAACAGGAAGATGTCGAGTTTCGCGGCCATGCCATCGAATGCCGCATCAATGCCGAAGACCCGCGCACCTTTGCGCCCTCGCCGGGGCTGGTGAACTATTTCCATGCGCCGGGTGGCATGCACGTCCGCGTCGATTCGGGGCTGTATGCGGGCTATCGCATCCCGCCCTATTACGACAGCATGATCGCCAAGCTGATCGTCTACGGCCGCACCCGGCAGGGATGCATCATGCGCCTGCGCCGCGCGCTTGAGGAATTCGTGATCGATGGGGTCAAAACAACGATTCCGCTGCATCAGGCGCTGCTGAACGAGCCCGATTTCCAGTCGGGAGACTATACCATCAAATGGCTGGAAGAGTGGCTTGCGCGGCTGGAGGCCGAGGGCTGACGATCTGGCATGTGTGTCGATACGTGACAAAATGCTGCACTGCACAATATTAAGTTGCACACATCTGGTCTCTTGCCCATATTATCAATATGGACGACCACCGAACTGTGCTTGAGGCGATCGCGCTGCGCAAATGCATCCTGGCAACCTATAACCGGATGCGGGTTCGGCTGGCGCCGCACATCCTATATACCAAGCACGATCAGCTCTATGTCGATGCGGTGACGCTGGAGCGCGAGGGAAAACCGCCGCGCGAGATCAAGGTGGGTGCGTTCAAGCTCGACGGCCTGACCGAGATGGCGCTGGTCAATGCCACCTTCGATCCCCTGCCGGTGTTCAATCCGCAGGAAGAAAAGTACAGCGGCAGCACGCTGTTCATGGTCGAAATGGCCTGACGCCGCGCAACCGGCTCCGCTTCACTGGCCCGCAACCCGCTCCGCCTCGGCCAGCACGCGCAGCACATTGCCGCTCCAGATCTTCTCGATATCCGCCCGGCTGAGGCCGCGCGCCAGCAACGCCTGCGTGATTTTCGGGATATCGTTGACCTCGTTCATGCCGATGACTCCGCCGCCGCCATCCCAGTCTGCGCCGATGCCGACGTGATCGACCCCCATCAGATCAATGCAATAAAACACCGATTCCATATAGCGGTCAAAATCGGTCGCAGATCTAGGATTGCGCGCGGTTAGTTCGGCATAGCGTTCGAGCAGCGCGGCTTGCTGATCGGCGGGCAGCGTATCGATATTGCGCATCTCCTGTCGCAGCGCGTCAACCTCAGGGCGCGGAATGCTGGGACTCAGGAACAGCGTGTTCATCTGGATGACGCCGCCTTTAGCAGCCAGCGCCTTGAGCCGGCCATCATCGAGGTTGCGCGGATGATCGAACAGCGCCTTGGGCCCCGAGTGCGAGAGGATGAGCGGCGCGCGCGACAACCCCAGCATATCGTCAAACGCCTTGTCAGAAGCATGGCTGGCGTCGATCACGATCCCCAGCCGGTTCGATTCGCGCACCCAAGCCTTGCCCAGATCGCTCAACCCGCCGTGGATCGCCTCACCATTGGTCGAATCAGCGAGCAGGTTCGATCCGTTGTGCACCGGGCTGGCCATGCGCAGCCCGAGCTGGCGAAACGCCCACAGGTTGGCGATGTCCGAGCCCAGCGGAGAGCTGTTTTCCATCGACAGATAGACCACCCGCTTGCCGCTGGCAGCGATTCGCGGCGCATCGGCGGCGGTCAGCGCCATCTCGAAGTGCTCTGGATTATCGGCGACAAACGCGTGAATCTGGTGGAGCCGCTTGAGCGCATGGGCGAGCGCGCGCGCGTTTCCGGCAACGTCGGTCGGCCCCTGCGCGGTGTAGATGACCCAGAATCCGCCATCGAGCCCGCCTTCAATCATGCGCGGTAGATCGACCTGCGTGGTATCGCGCGTCACGTCGTGCCGGTCGGTGATGGTCCATCCGGCGCGATCAAAATTGGCAGGGGTATCGAGGTGCGTGTCAAGCGTCAGGATCGATTCGTGCAGCGCGCGCGCTTCAGGTGTCACCGCGTTCTGCGCCTGAACCGGCCCCGCCAGCGCGGCCAGCACCAAGGCTATCGCGGCTGTAATTCCATTATGCATATCGACCCCTTTGTCTTGCGCCCCATGGGTTATGGGTGCGCCCTTTGTCGTGTCTCGTCGTCGCGTTCAATCCACCAGCGCTGCTGCCCGCCTGCGCCAGTTTTCGGACAGTTGCGGCAGAGCGGCCAGCGCCCGCACCGCCTCTGGCTCGGCCTTGTGCTGGCCGCCGATCAGCAGCCTGAACACCCGGTCGACCGTCCATTCGTGTGGCCCAGCCTCGACCAGCCGCATGATATCGCCGGTCTGCACCAAACCTGTTTCGACCACCCGGAAGTAGACGCCGCAGCGCCCTGTGCGGACGATCTCCGCCATCACGCTCTGCTTGCCGCTGACGCCGAAACGATGATCGAGCTTCCAGCACGGCTGGCGCGCCTGCGACACCTCAACCAGCGCTGCGCCGAGCTGAAACCGGTCACCGATGCGCATGTCGCTTTCCACCATCCCGCGCGTCGCGATGTTCTCGCCAAAAGCGCCCGGCTTGTGGAGCAGCTTGTGTCCATCCAGCCGCTGCTGCCAGTGGCCATAATGATCATATGGGTAATGATGCACCGCCTTGTCCGGTCCGCCGTGGTGCACCGTGTCGGCAACCGCGTCGCCATCAAAGCCCAGCAGGCCAAGCTGCACCGGGCCAGTCATCGGCCGACGCGCCATCGCGCTCATCGTGCCGTCTTCACGAAACGGCTTCGGCTTGCCGGTAAGCAGCGCCATGATGCGGACCGCGTGCGTGTTCATCGGCCACCAGAGTTAAAGCGCTGCGCGATGCTGCGCAATGCAAAAGCGGAAACGGGCCTGCGACGCGTTGACAAAGCTGAACCAACCGGACGCCTGCGGTTAAGCTCCCGGTCAGGCGAGCAGGATTAAGACATTTTCAACTTCAACGTCCTGTGCCCCCGTGATGCCGACACGATTGCTCAGGCCATTTTCGAAAGTCGACTATGGTCATGCATTCTGAACAATCCATGCAATCCGCTTATCTTCGTCCTCTTGGCCGATATTTGAGCGGTTCGTTTTTCCGCTTTCCTCTGGCGATCAGCGGCGTGGCGCTTATTGCGCTGGCGTTCCCGCTGGCACAGGCAGACGCTTCTGTCCTGGCTGTTCCTGACATCGTTCAGCAGGCCGATGTTGAAACGCTAGGCGTACCGCCTGAAGCAATGCAGCGCGGCGAAGGACGGCGTGGCGGTGAAGGTCGCGGCATGCGCGGCGGCGGCAACCGGGGCGGTGGTGGTGACCAGTTTCGTGGCCAGAACCGCAACAATATCGGTACGGCCCGTATCGAGCGACGTCAGGATTTCAGGCAGGAGCGACGTGCGGACCGGCAGGACTTCCGTCAGGATCGCCGGGCTGACCGGCAGGACTTCCGGCAGGATCGTCGTGGGGACCGTCAGGACTTTCGCCAGGGCGATGTGACCCGGCCCGAGTTTCGTGCCGAACGTCGCAATGACCGGCAGGAC
>NZ_JBGTFM010000483.1:0-1898 GCF_041747255.1 Blastomonas sp.
AACTGGCGCGACCGTGACAGCCATTTCATCTTTGGCGATGTCGCCACGGCGGTGCTGGTCGAGGCTGCAGATATTGCCCCGGCACAGCACTGGGACATATTGGGCACGCAATTGAAGACCCGTTTTTCCAACAACATCCGCAACAATTTCGGTTTCCTCAACCGCGCCGAGCCGGGCAACGACGTGCACGCTGCGGACAAATTGTTTGTCCAAGAAGGGCGCAAGGTATTCAAGGAAGTGGTGCCGATGGTCGCCGACATGATCCTGGCGCATATGGCGCAGCTTGATCTTGCGCCCGATACGCTGCGGCGCATGTGGCTGCACCAGGCCAATGCGGCGATGAACCGGCTGATCGCGCAGCGCGTGCTTGGGCACGAGGCGAGCGAGGACGAAAGCCCGACGGTGCTTGATAGCTTCGCCAACACCTCGTCGGCCGGGTCAATCATCGCCTTCCATTTGCACAGCGATGATCTGCTGCCCGGCGATACCGGGCTGATCTGCTCGTTCGGCGCGGGCTATTCGGCGGGCACGGTGTTCGTGCGCAAGGCGGATTGATACATTCGCCCGTGGTCTCTCAGGCAGCGTAGCGCGCCGCGGTCTCGCGGATCAGCGCGATCATGTTGGGGATGCCCTGCGTCCGGTTCGAGCTGAGCTGACGGCCGAGGTCGAACGGCGCGAGCGCGGCGTCGATGTCGGTGGCGAGGATTTCCGCTGGCGCGCAATCCTGGACGGCGAGCAGCACCAGCGCGATGATGCCTTTGGTGATTGCGGCATTGCTGTCGGCCAGAAAATGCAGCCGCCCGTCGGGCCGGGTCGCGGGATAGACCCAGACGGACGCCGAGCAGCCGCGTACCAGCGTAGCATCGGTCTTGAGCGCGTCCGGCATCGGTTCCAGCGCACGGCCGAGATCGATCAGCTGGCGATAGCGATCGTCGGCTTCGAGCAACGCGTAATCGGCGTAGACATCTTCCAGGGTCTGCATGCGCGGCGGTTAGCAGGCGAGGTGCGGACAGTCACCATACGCGGCGGCGACCGTCAGCGATCGCGCAGCCGCTCGATCTCGCGCGACAGGCTGTTTTCCTTTTCGATCGTGATCTGCTCCAGCACCGCGAGCCGCTCCTTGAGCTGCTTGACCTCGTCGCGCAGCTGGTTGTTCTCGCGGTGATCGACGAACGTCTCGTTGCCGTGCTTGTCGCGGCGAATGCCGTGTTTGGCCTTCCACACGCCGGCGATGGTTACGATCAGCACGATCGCCACCACCATTTCCGCCCAATCCATCGTTGCCCTCCTACATATTGCCAATGCCACGCTCAGTTGAGCGGTTTGTCCCGCAGATTTTCGATCTGATCGGCGACGTCGATGCCGCGATCCGTGACGATCCGTTCCAATACGCGCACGCGCTGCTCCAGCCGCTCGGTGTGCGCGGCATATTGAGCCGCTTTCTCCGCCGTCTGGCCGGCCTGGAGCTCGAGCTGCTTTTCCTTGAATTTCAGGTGCCGTCTCCAGGCGTCGCCAAGGATGCCCAATAGGGTCGGGATCACGACAACCATGACGAAGAACCAGACCCAACCGGGCATTGCAAATCCCCCCTAGTTGCGCGGCAAGCGCAGCGCGTCGATTTCCTGCGTCAGGCGATGGCTGTCGTCGGTGACGATCCGCTCGACGGTGGCGAGGCGATCCTTGACCGAGCCGAGCTCGGCGCGGAGCTGGGCGTTTTCGCTGCTGATCAGCTTGACGCGTTCGATGATTTCCTCGTCCTTCTTGGGGTACATCGCCTGGCCCCACGCGCCGTCGAGCGGGTAGCCGTTCTTGATTCGCATCCACGTGGTCAGCACCCAGCCGCCGATAGCGATGCTGACGATGATCGCGATGAACGGGAACAGGCTGGAGACGAATTG
>NZ_JBGTFM010000484.1:0-8383 GCF_041747255.1 Blastomonas sp.
CGCACCCCAGGCCAGCGCCAGCGCCCGCGCCGCTGCCAGCCCGACCCGCACGCCGGTAAAGCTGCCCGGCCCGCAATTGACCAGGATCGTATCGGCGCGCCCGCGTTCGGGCAGTGCTGCGATCATCGGGATCAGCCGTTCGGCATGGCCGCGTCCCAGAACCGCGTGATCTGACGCAATCAACGCGTCGCGCTCAAACAGAGCAACCGAACAGGCTTCGGTCGCGGCGTCGATGACCAGCATCCGGCCAGGCGACCTGTACTCGTTCAGGGGCGGTGTCGGGCTCATGCCCGCAAAGCGCTAGCGGATTGTGTTGAACCGGTCAAAACCGGGACGTGGGCTACGACCGAATATCGACGATGGATCGCCATAACCCAGGGTTGAAATGAAATTCGATGTGACATTGGGCTGGTCTGCGAAGAACGCTTTGTCGACTGCTGCATTATCAAATCCAGACATCGGGCCAGTGTCCAGCCCCAAGCTTCGTGCGGCGAGGATGAAATAGGCGCCCTGGAGCGATGAATTGCGCAGCGCCGAGATGCGGCGGAATTCGGCCTTGTCGTCACCGGCAAACCAGCTGCGTGCATCGGTGTGCGGGAACAGTTCAGGTAAAAGCTCGTGAAATTCAAGGTCCATGCCGATCACCACCGAGACGGGCGCCGCGAGAATCTTTGCGGCATTGGCTTCCATGCAGCAGGCCGCCAGCTTCGCCTTGGCCTCATTGGACACGCACCAGACCAGCCGCGCGGGCAGCATATTGGCCGATGTCGGCCCCATTTTCATAAGGTCCCAGATCGCGTGCAACTGACCGGTAGCAACCGGCGCGTCGGTGTAGCCATTATACGTGCGCGCGGCGCGGAAAAGCTGATCCAGCGCGGCATCGTCGAGCGGTGCAGTCATCAGAAGCTAATTCCTCGTATCGGTTCAGCGCGGAGCGCAATCGCGTCAGGCGGCGCGCACTTCGATGACTTCGGGCACATAATGCTTGAGCAACGATTCGATGCCGTGCTTGAGCGTCGCGCTCGATGACGGGCAGCCCGAGCATGCGCCCTGCATCTGCAGATAAACCACGCCCTTGTCGAAGCCGCGATACAGGATGTCGCCGCCATCATTGGCCACTGCCGGGCGCACCCGGGTGTCGATCAGCTCTTTGATCTGCGCGACGATGTCTTCGTCTTCGGGATTGCTCGGCCAGTCGGCGCTCTCGGCCGGGACCGAAATTCCCGCAGCTGACGCGGCGCGGAACAGCGGCATGTCAGCGGAAAAATGATCGAGCAGGATCGAGAGTATATCGGGCTTGAGCGCAGCCCAGTCAGTGCCGGGACCTGCCGTCACCGAGATGAAATTATGGCCGAAGAATACGCCGGTTACATCACCCAGGGTGAACAGCGCCTCGGCCAAGGGCGAGGCGACCGCCTCTTCGGGCGAGGCAAAATCGCGGGTGCCCATGTCCATGACCGGGCGACCGGGCAGGAACTTGAGCGTGGCGGGGTTCGGGGTGGTTTCGGTTTCAATCAGCATGACTCGCTATTTGGGGGAGCGCGCCCCGCGCCGCAAGCCAGTTTTTCTTTATGACCCGGTCGTCGAAACGCCACGCCAGCATGTCGGCCAGTCCTGAGCAGTTGCCATATTCACTGGCCAGTCAGAATAGCCCTGCGTATAGCTTGAGGTATGATCGTATCCATGCTGCGCCCCGGGCGCGTTATCGCGCTCGCTGCTGCGGCGCTGTCCCTGACCTTCACCGCTCCGCTGCTGGCGCAATTGCCCGGTGAGCCGGTGGCAAGCGGCAAGGATGAGAACGGCCAGCCGCTGCGCCCGCCCAATCTCTCGCCCGACGAGCCGACACCCTGGCTGTATCGCGGCAGCAACGTGCCGGTCGACAAGGCATGGACCTTTGGTGAGCTGAAAAACGGCGTGCGCTATGCGGTGCGCCGCAACGGTGTGCCGCCGGGGCAGGTTTCGATCCGGGTGCGGATCGATGCCGGATCGATGATGGAAACCGACAGCGAACAGGGCTTTGCCCATCTGCTCGAGCATCTGACCTTTCGCGGATCAAAATATGTGCCCGATGGCGAGGCGATCCGCATCTGGCAGCGGCAGGGCGCGACGTTCGGCAGCGACAGCAACGCTGAAACCACGCCGACGCACACAGTCTACAAGCTCGACCTGCCCGGCGCGACGCCCGCCGGGCTTGATGAGAGCATGAAGATTCTCTCGGGCATGATCCGCGAACCGAGCCTGACCGGCGAGGCCGTGACCGCCGAGGTGCCGGTGGTGCTCGCCGAGTTGCGCGAACGTTCAGGCGCGCAGGTGCGCGTGGGCGATGCCAGCCGCCAGCTGTTCTTTGCCGGCCAAAGGCTGGCGGAACGCTCGCCCATCGGCAAACCTGAAACGCTGAACGCAGCGACCATGGCATCGGTGCGCGCGTTTCATGCACGCTGGTATCGGCCCGAGAACACTGTGATCGTGATTTCGGGCGACGTTGACCCCGCCACCTTGGAGCGGCTGATCGAAACCTACTATGCTGACTGGAAGGGCAAGGGCAAACCCGCGCCATACCCGGGCTTTGGCGATCCCGCGCCCGATGGCCCGGTGGCAAAGGCGCTGGTCGAACCGGGCTTTCCTTATCTGGTCAGCATGGCGATCCTGCGGCCGTGGCGCCCGGTCAATGATACGATTGCCTATAACCAGCAAATCCTGATCGATCTGGTCGCGACCCAGATGATCAACCGGCGGCTGGAAGGCCGCGCCCGGGGCGGCGGCAGCTATCTGCAGGCGCAGGTCAGCCGCGATGACGTCAGCCGGTCGGTCGACGGCACTTTTGTCAGCGTCGTGCCGCTTGGCGCCGACTGGCAGGCCGCGCTCGCCGATGTGCGCGGCGTGATCGCCGATGCCACCAGTTCTGCAGCGAGCGAGGAAGAGATTGCGCGCGAGCTCGCCGAGTTTGATGCGGCGCTCGCAGTGCGCGTCGAAAGCGCGGACACCGAGGCGGGAGCCAAACAGGCCGACGATATCGTCAATGCCGTCGATATCCGTGAGACCGTCGCCACCGCGCAGACCGCTCTCGATGTGTTTCGTGAAATGCGCAATCTCTACACGCCCGAACGGCTGCTGGAGGCCACCAACCGGCTGTTTGCCGGCGTTACAACACGCGCGGTGCTGGTGTCACCCGAGCCGGTGGAGCAGGGCGAGCAGCTGCTCGCGACAGCTCTGGCGACCGACGCAACAGCCGATGGCACCGCCCGGCTGGCCGCCAATGCGGTGAGCTTTGACGACCTACCGGTCATCGGCATGCCGGGCACGGTCGCCAGTGTCATCGATCTCAAGCTGCTTGGCATGGAGATGGTGGAGCTGTCGAACGGCGTCCGTGCGATCCTCTATGCCAATGATGCCGAGGTTTCCAAGATCATGGTCAAGGTGCGCTTCGGCAATGGCTATCAGGCATTTCCCGCCAATCAGCCGGGGCTGGCTTGGTCGGGCCGCGCGGCCTTGGTTGCCAGCGGCATCGGCGAGATCGGGCAGGAAGGCCTTGACCGGCTGACCACGGGCCGCCGCATCGGTTTTGGCTTCGATATCGAAAACGACGCCTTTGCATTCAGCGCCGACACCCGCCGCGCCGATCTTGCCGATCAGCTCAAGCTGTTTGCGGCCAAGCTCGCCGCGCCGCGCTGGGATGATGCGCCAGTGCGCCGCGCGCGCGCAGGGGCAGAGCTTGCGTACCCCAGCTATTCGGTCTCACCCCAGACCGTGCTCGAGCGCGATCTGCAATATCTCACCCGCAACCAAGACCCGCGCTGGAAGGTGCCCGCGCCGCAAGACACTGCGCTGCTCACCCCCGAAGCGTTCCGCGCCACCTGGGAGCCGATGTTGGCACAGGGGCCTATCGGAGTGCTGCTGTTCGGCGATTTTGACCGCGCAGCGGCGATCGCGGCGCTTGAAAAGACCTTCGGCGCGCTGCCGCCACGGCAGGCGGTGCCGGTGGTCGGCGGGCCTCAGACGCTGTCTTTCCCCGCGCCCAATCGCGAACCCGTTGTCGTGCGCCACAATGGCGCGGCGGATCAGGCCGCTGCGTTCATCGGCTGGCCAACCGGTGGCGGCATGGAAGACATCAAGGAGAGCCGTCAGCTCGAAATCCTCACCGCGATCTTCAACAGCCGACTGTTCGATCAATTGCGCGCAGAAGCAGGGGCAAGCTATGCCCCACAGGCGCTGAACAACTGGCCCTCGGCGTTTGCCAGGGGCGGCTATATCGGCGCCATCGGTCAGCTGTCCCCCGACAAGGTCGAGGTGTTCTATCGGATCGCCAACGCCATCGCGCGTGACCTGGCGGCGACGCCGGTGACCCCCGACGAACTTGCCCGCGCCACCGAGCCGTTGCGCCAGCTGGTCTCGCGCGCGAGCACCGGCAACAGCTTCTGGCTCAACCAGATGCAGGGTGCGACGCGCGACCCGCGCAAGATCGCCGCGATCCGCTCGATCCTCACCGACTATACCGTGACCTCGCCCGAACGCATGCAGGCGCTGGCGCAAAAATATCTGAAAGTTGACAGCGCATGGTCGTTCGTGGTGCTGCCCGAAGAGGCACAGGGCCGCTGACTTTGCCCGACGTCCTGTCGTGTATTTTCCAGCGGTTAACCCCCGTCGGGCATAACACTAACTATGCCATTTGACATTCTGCCCTTTCGTCTGCGTTCCCGGTTCAATCAGCGCCGCCACGATGCGGTGTGCCGTCCGGTGCTCAATGCGCCGCCGATTGTGACGGCGCACGATGGGCTGGTGATCTTTTCGATGATCGGCACTGCGGTGCTGCTGCCCTATCTGGTCGCGGTGAAATCGCTGTGGCACGCGTTGCGGCGCGGGCGCATCATGATCCTTTCCGATGGCACGCTGACGCAGACCGACCGGGCCTTGCTGACCGAACATTGCGGCGCGCCTGAGATCATTGAGATTGCCGACGTGGATACCGGCAGCTTCCCCAAAGGCGGCACATGGGAACGGCTGTTGACCATCCTCGACTGGCGCGCCGATGATTACATGATCCAGCTCGATAGCGACACGGTGACACTCGGCCCGCTGCCCGAAGTCGTCGATGCGATTGCCGCAAACCGCAGCTTCACGCTGCTTGGCGGCCCGCAATGGGATATCGGCGCGCTGACCTGCACGGCGTTTCGCCCGCCCGACGTGCTGCCCGAAAGCGCGCGCGATCACATTCAGACGCATATGGAGCGGGCGCTGGCGCAGATCACCGACGCGGACCGGCTGCGCTATATTCGCGGGTGCTCGGGCTTCACCGGCTTTGCACGGGGGTCCGGCGGACGCGCGCTTGCAGGCCAGTTCGCGCGCGATATGGCCGGGCTGCTCGGCAGCGAGGCGATGCACCAATGGGGTTCGGAACAGGTGACCTCGAGCTTCCTTATCGCCAATGATGCCGATCCGCTGCTGCTGCCCTATGCGCGTTATGGCAATTACTGGGGCGAGGCCTGGCGTGCCGATTGCCGGTTCATGCATTTCGTCGGCGCGCATCGGCACGACGGCACGGCCTATCGCGACGCCACGCGCGCGGCGATAGACGCAATGAACGCGCCGGGGTAAGCCCGCGCTGGACAACCGCACCGCCTCACCCGATAGCGGGCCGCCATGGCCAGTACCGCTGCTCCCCTTCCGCCAAGACCTGCGCTGCTGATGCTGCCCGTGCTCGCCTGTCTGGGCGGCATGTTCTTCTTCGGCGCGATGGACACCGCGATGAAGGCGGTGACAATCGACATCGGCGTGGTTGCGGCGTTGTTTTGGCGGTGCGCCATCGGATCGGTGATCGCGATCGTGCTTTATGCTGCGCGGCGCGGGCCGCTGCCCGGTCACGCGCTCATTCGCCTGCACCTGCTGCGCGGCAGCGTGGTCGCGGCGATGGCGTTGCTGTTTTTCTGGGGGCTGGCGCGCACCCCGATGGCTGAAGCGATTGCGATCAGCTTCATCGCGCCGATCATCGCGCTGTTTCTGGCGGCGATCCTGCTGGGCGAGACGATTGGCCGCAATGCGATCTACGCCTCGCTGCTCGGGCTGGCCGGAGTGCTGGTGATCGCAGGGAGCAGGCTGGGCCTGTTCGGCGGGGGCGATAGCGGCGCCAGCACCGCGTCGCTTCCCGGCATTCTGGCGATCACCGGATCGGCAGTGCTTTATGCCTGGAACCTGGTGCTGCAGCGCCAGCAGGCGCAGATCGCAAGCCCGCAGGAAATCGCGCTGTCGCAAAACCTGATCGTGTGTTTCTGGATGGCGCTGGCGCTACCGTTGGCGGGAGCCATGCCGGGGACTGGCAGCATCGACGCGGGCACGGTGTGGCTGCTGATCGCGGTTGCCGCCGTGCTGTCGATCATCTCGCTGCTGCTGCTGTCATGGGCCTATGCGCGGGCCGAGGCGCAGGCTCTGGTGCCGCTGGAATACAGCATGCTGCTGTGGGCGGCGCTGTTTGGCTGGTTTGCTTTTGGCGAGACCCCGGGCTGGGCGACGCTGGTCGGCGCAGGTCTGATCGTCTGCGGCTGCTGGCTGGCAACGCGGCGCGTTGGGGCGGCAGAGGCCCCGGTGGTCACCGTCTGAGTCCACCCCCCTTTCCGCTTCCCCCTGATCGCCAATCTGGCTAGGCAGAGTAAGGCAAGACCGCGATCGGGCGCGGCACACGGGGACGCATTGAACGCATGACACGCATCGCGCTGGGGCTGGCAGGCATCGCGCTCATTCTTGGGCTCGCGTTGCTGCTGTCCAACAACCGCCGAGCGATCCGGCTGCGCGTCGTCGGCGCGGCGTTTGCGCTGCAGGCGGGCATCGCGGTGCTGGTGCTGTATGTGCCGTTCGGCAAGACCGCGATCCAGACGATGGCAGGCGGGGTTTCCAACCTGCTGGGCTATGCGCAGGCGGGCACCAATTTCATATTCGGGCCGCTGGCCAGCCCCGAGATTGGCGGCAACAGCTTTGCCATCGCCGCGCTGCCGGTGATCATCTTCTTCTCGGCGCTCGTCTCGATCCTCTATTACCTCGGCATCATGCAGCGCATCATCCAGTGGGTGGGCGGCGCGATCCAGAAGCTGATCGGCATTTCCAAGGTCGAAAGCCTGTGCGCGGCGGCAAATATCTTTGTCGGGCAAAGCGAATCGCCGCTCGTTATCCGGCCCTATCTGGCCGCGCTGAAGCCCGCGCAGCTGTTCACGGTGATGAGCGTCGGCATGGCGGGCGTCGCGGGCACGATTCTGGCCGCCTATGCCGCGATGGGCATCCGCATCGATTTTCTGCTCGCCGCCGCCTTCATGTCCGCGCCCGGCGGCATCCTGATGGCCAAGATAATCATGCCCGACGATCCCGCCGATGCCAGCCCCGAGGCGGTCATGCCGCTTGATGTGGAATATGAGGAAGAACGCCCCGCCAATGTCATCATGGCCGCCGCGATGGGCGCGCAAACCGGGGTGAAGCTCGCGGTGGCGGTGGGCGCGATGGTGCTGGCATTCGTGGCGCTGGTGGCGATGGCCAACGGCCTGCTCGGCGGCATCGGCGGCTGGTTCGGCGTCACCGATCTGTCGTTCCAGGGCATCGTCGGCTATGTGTTCGCGCCGATCATGTACTTGATCGGCGTGCCGTGGGACGAAGCGCTGCGCGCGGGCGGGCTGTTCGGCACCAAGATCGTGCTCAACGAATTTGTCGCGTTCATCGATCTTGGCGCGGCGGACATCGGCCTGTCGGCGCGCTCGGTGGCGATCATCACCTTCGCGCTGTGCGGCTTCGCAAATTTTTCGTCGATCGCGATTCAGATGGCGGTGACCGGCGGCCTGGCGCCAAGTCAGCGCCCGATGATCGCGCGGCTGGGTCTGAAGGCGCTCGCTTCCGGCAGCCTCGCCAACCTGATGAGCGCGGCGCTCGCGGGGTTGCTGATCACGGTGTGATGCCGGCTTCGGCACGACCACAGCCGCTCAGCCTGAGACAAGTAGAAAGCCACGCGCTGACGCTGGCGAGATGCAATCCCCGTCACCCTGAACTCGATTCAGGGTCCATTTCTCGTCTCGCGGCTTTGGCTTTTGGGGCACGATGGATGCTGAAACACGTTCAGCATGACGGGTTGGGCAAATGGTTGCGCGGGGCCTTCGACGGGCTCAGGCTGAGCGGACGGGGGTGACCCAGGCGGGACCGCCGGGACATACGGGATGATGTGGTGGTATCTACGCCCCCAGCAAACCCTTCAGCCGATACAGCGTCTCGAGCGCCTCGCGTGGGCTGAGCGCGTCGACATCGACACCCGCCAGCGCCTCGCGCAATGCATCCTTTGCCTCGGGCACCTGCGCCAGTGCTGCGGCGAACAGCGGCAGGTCGTCGAGCCCCGCCGCCAGCCCGCCGGTCGCCTGCC